>JAEUSC010000157.1 GCA_016789035.1 Candidatus Omnitrophota bacterium | reverse complement strand
AGCGCCGTTTTAAAAAATTTCTTATTCTGCTGCAAAGTCGTCATTGCGTTGGAGAGTTTCTGAAAATCCTTACCCTGCCGCTCACCCAATGTCCGAATGCGCAAAGCATCAATGCGGTTAAAGAAAGTCAAAACGCCATAAATAACCACCGCCATCACCGTTACGTAAAAAGAGATTTTGATGGCAATGGCGATGAGAATTCCAATTTGAATGACATAGATAATCACCCGTTGGGCATCTAAAGAGGCCTGACTCGCTTTATCCACCTCCTTGATGATGGCAAAATGCATATCTCCCGACCTGCTTTCCAAAAGCCACGGCCAGCTAACACGACTGTATGCCTCAAATACTTTTTCTCGGTAAACTTTCTGCAAGTCGGCCAAAGAATAAACAGCCAGAAGCGCGGAGATCATGACCAAAACGCTGCCCAGAACAATAAGCACAAAGGCAATAATTAAGATGTTATGAAAATTGGGCTCGATTCCGACGAAGGAAAGAAATTTTTCGACAATTCCTAGATATTTCTGAGAATTTGAGGTTGGATTATCCCCAATATAGTTGAGCACAGGCACCAGCATGGGCAGACCGATGAAGCTAAACAGTCCGCTTAAAATCTGTAAAATCAATATGACTCTGTAATGCGGCGCCAGCGCGGCCAGACGTCCAATCTGCCTTAATTTACGAACCGGATTAATACTCACTCTCAACTCCGCTCTTTATATAAGCTCTCAAATTAGTCCACAACAAAACAACATTCGCCGAGGAATCTCTCGCTCTTTAATTCAAATGGACACCCAACAATTGTGATAATGTTTAACGCCAAATGAGCACATCGACACGCCCGAATGACCTATCAAAATTCCCGCCGGCCGTCGGCCTCATCCCCCCAGGGCCATCGATGAGATCACATCAAATCCACTGCGCGACAACCGGAAAGATTAAAGACGTCCATTCCTCCGATCGCTAATTAAGCATAGATAAACGTTCGTCTTCCGAACAACTTGCCTCCGGCATAGAGACGGTTTTCTCCCAGATTCTGAAGGACGGGGTACATTTTTCTTTTAATCGGCGAAAGCCGATTAAACTGCTGATGCTCAAGCCCTGGACGAAACGAAAAAAACAAAGAGTCGCGGATCAATCCATCATTCGGAATGCCGGCCCGGTGTAATGTTAAACATGGCAGCATTAAATGCGCAGTGCCGGCTTTGGAAGAAAGGTCCTTTACATATTTTTCGTCTTCCAGCACATTTTGTGGAATTCCGATCTCGTAACGCCGGCCGTACCCCATCCGCATTAGCTCTCTAGTGCGTTTTCTTGAAACCAATTTTGTAGGTCCATGCGCAGGTGTGACATCGTGTAGATAAACAACCAGATGGACTAAATCAACAGGGACGTCATCGCAATGCCAAACGGCAGAAAGCAAATGCTCAGGCGTGCGGTCCTTCTCCGGAACCGGATAAAGCCTGGTTGCTGACACAGATGTCAGATTAAAATACGAATTGTAAAAGCTGTGCATGATGCGCTTAAGCCCTTCATGACGAAGAAGTTTCACCATAGACGGGATATACTCATCCATTTTTTCCATATTTTTGATCGTCCGGGAATACCCGTGATTCGTGATCAACGATTCATTGGTAATCGCTTTCTTAAACTGTTCATGAACTTCGCGGATCAATTGAGGCTCATAGAAATCAGGCATGGTCACATAGCAATCATTTCGCAGCTTGTCCGCTCGTGAGTCGTAATTTTCCTGACGAAATCCTGGAGGCGTAAAAAAGTTCATGGTCGTTGACCTCATCATGGCCGACCCAAAATTCACCAAGCTGACCGATGCGCCGGTCACGGATTGACGGGCGTTTAAATATCCCAGACGTGCTGATTTCAAAACGGGCTTGACTGTATCAATTAAGATGTTCGACATAGATTTTCTCCTGTTTATGATTTGATCGGTTCCAATTTTTGCCGTCCCTGATGTAGAGATAAAAATCCAATACGTTCCAAATGTTTGACCAGAGCATCTGCCATTTCCCGGCCGCTTAGCTCATACTGTTCCGGGGTACCTGGTTCATTACAAAACTGCATAGGATAGGTTACGGTAAACGCATGTTCCAAAACGGCCGCCAGATAATTGATGATCCTCTTTTTGCGCTCAAGGACCGTTGTAGAGGCACAGCGATGCAGCTCATCATGGAGCTCGCGAGAGAAATTCTCAATAGAGGTACAACGGGCGGAAAGGCCTAAAACATCAAAGAAATTTTCAACAAACGAAATAACCGGCTTGCCGTGCAAGATGGCCTCCCATCCCGTCGTTCCCGTCACCACCGCTACCATTTGGGCGCCTTTAATCAAATCATCTCCCGGCATAGAAAGAGGAACAATCCGGACATTTGGAAATTGTCTGATTTTGTCGTAAAAGGCCTGAGGGCGCACGCGTGCAATCAACATGGCCGGATGTTCTTTCACACACACCGTCCAATCATGAGGAATACTCTTGGATAAGAGCTCAATGGTGTACAGCTGATTCATCCACAAAGTACCCTGAAAGTTGGTTGAGTATTCCGGATTGACATGAAGCGGATAGTAAATGTACTTCTCGCCCGAGGAAGGCCTTTCTCCAAAATCGGCCTTTAGCAATTTATATTTCTGATAAGGCATTCCAACCGCCAGCCGGATATTGTCCCCGAGAACATCTAATCGATAGTGTTGTCCGCGGGTATCTCCGGAAAGATTCAAATTGGCCATGGTAATCCAGTTTTTCAGCGCTCCGACCGCGGCACGGGCGCACTCAAACATCATTTGTCCTCTTGAGATTTTCTGGCTCTTTACCAATTGGTGAATCGGAAGCTGTTGATCCACATGAAGATTAATGCCCAAACTTTTTATCAACTCTTGATAAAGATTTGTCGCCGATTCTAAGTGGACAGAATCTTTGAGCGCGGAAATTTTTTGATACGTTTCATTGATATGGGGCATCATCATCGTCACATCCGACGCGAACGCGAAATACTCCTTTATTCTCATAGTATTGGCAACGACGTAAGGAATGCCTCGTTCACGGCACAACTCCTCTAGAATATAGACGTCAATGGATCCCATACACATGGCCGGTAAAAAAAGATCCACACCGAACTCATCGAATATCTTGCCTAAACGTTTATACAAGCCGCTGAAAATCCTCAAAATATTCTCACGGTTGGACTTCTCCATAATCCTTGTCTTTTTATTGTATACTCCATGAACATATGCGTGCCCCCATTGACGGTCTGCGGACACCAAACGCCATAAACTTTTATGCGGCAACCGTTCTTCAAATTTTCTCAAACCATCGTGATCAATTTCATCAGCGAGCGCTTGTTTATTGAGTTCATGGCGCAGCAAAAGGAATTCATAACTAATCTCCTTTTGATTCTTGAGAAATTCGTAAGCATGATCTCCGCCCGGGGCGATGCCTACAAACCCTGCAAAACGGCTTTCAGGACAGATCTCCTTTAGACGTTTGGCAGCGCTATGATAGGTGCGGTAATTATGTGTAGTAAACTCAAGTATGACATTCATATTTAATCTACCCATCCTCGTCCCACAAGCACATACTGATCATCTTTGATCCAGGGATCTTTTGACGGAGTGATCGAAAATTCGCAATCCTCTTTTTTGGTCAATCGCACGCTATCTATGCCCGAATCTCTGCGATGGTTGATCACGGAATCCAGCAATTGCCATTGGCCGTCGGAACGCTTTTTCCATACACGAGGATCGCGTCGGGCATCAATATCATCGAACAGTTCTTCCTTTTTGATACCAAGCCAGTTTAAGAACAAAGCCAGTGATTCCGGATCTGGCAGTTTATTTTGATATTTCTCCACAAGATCGATTCCTTCTTCGCGCGTGAGACGTTTTAGACGGATTTCACGACAGGCATGGTCGGTGGCTTTGCCATAGCCCCACTTGAGAAATTTAATGTAATCATGAAGATCGGAATAATGAAAACAATCTACGTCATTATAGGTGTCAAAGGTCCGATGCTGCAGAGCTGTTTCATATTTATAAATCTTTAACATATCCTCATGCTGTCTCTTGGTGTCCCATCGGATGTAATTGCTTAGAAAAATCCCACGGACACCCACGCTTTCCAATTCCTTATCATGCGGATAACAAAATGGTTTTACATCACGGTCATCGATGTCCTCTCCCTGGATCAAGTCTTCCGCTTCCATGCCCATAAAATCATGATCCTTGCGATAGCGCCGGGTCATTTCCACTTCATCAAGGTGCGAATACATTCCCACTTGATCACAGCCTTGATGCGCACCCCACACAATCAGAGGAACTTTGAAACGCACAGCGGTCTGAACAGGAAAGACTGCCTGTCCGACAATGCAATGCCAATACATACTGGCCAGCTTCTTTAAGGATATTCTTGTCATCTTCTTAACTGTCTGAGGGGAGATCGTAGATGTTAGGATATCGGCGCCAATCAAAGAACGCAGATACGCAAGATTGCGGATACCCAGTTGCGTGTTGTAATGTTTGTTGTAGGTTACTAAAAGCGGCCGCATTTTATAGACATGACGGACGGTGTGCACAATAAAATGCGAATCGCGCGCACCCGAGACCGGGATGATGCAATCGTAATTTCGTCCGGACCGTGAACGAAATGCGTCAAAAATTTTGACCAATCGCTGGGACCGCTCTTCCCAATCAAGAACATCCTTCTCCTCATGCACGCGGCAGCCGCTGCAGACGCCTTGATCGTCGAAAGTTATTCCCAACGGATGATTGCCCGGATACAAACAACGTGTGCAATATTGCATCAAATGACCTCTTCAGGATGGTATACAAAACGGAGTTTATCTAGTACCTCATCCGATTTCTTTGTTAAACGTCCAAAATCCTGATCCAGCGCATGACCTTTGAAATTCGCATAGGTGTCCATCCGCACATCAATACCCTGCTGGGCCAAATAGGCTTTTATCAACAAAGGACTTTGTTCCGTAAAGTTCAAAAAGTTTCCCACGGCTAAAGCCGAGGCCGCGGTCTTTGTTGCCCCTTGCAATACATGCTGGGCTGATCCGACTCCGCCGCAGGCAATGACAGGAATCCCGACAGCTTGGGCAACACGCTGGATAAGGTCAATATCATATCCCTGCTTGGCCCCGTCCCGGTCGACCGCATTCAAAAATATTTCACCGGCCCCCAGCGCTTCAACCTCCTTGGCCCAGCGGACAGGATCCTTGCCTGTGGCCTTATTAGCCTAATATCGATAAACATCATAGCGGACATCTGGATGTCGACGGACGTCCATCGAGACGACAATGCACTGGGCGCCAAAAATGTCTGCGCCTGAGGTGATGATCTTGGGGCAATCAAGAGCCACCGTATTTACAACAATCTTATCCGCCCCCGAATGGACCAGATGCCGCATATCTTCGACATCACGAATGCCACCTCCCACAGCCAAAGGTGCAAAGTTCTTTTTTGAAATGCGTTTGATACGCTCAAAATCCGGCTGGCGACCTTGAACGGTCGCATCGATATCGAGAATTATGATCTCATCGATCCCCCACTTGTTCAAAAACTCGATAGTCACATCCAATGTTCCAATGGGAAGATATCTCTTAAAACCAATGCTTTGCACTACCCAACCGTTTTGAACCAGCACACACGCTGTTAGACGTTTTTTAAACATAGGCCTCCGATCTTTGTAAATCTTCCACGTAATTGAAGAATGATCGAAACACCTTTAGCCCGTTATTTTGACTTTTCTCGGGATGAAACTGAACGCCAAATATATTGTCTTTTCTCACGGCTGAGGTCATCAAGCCACCGTAAGAACAACTGCCGGCAACATATTTCTCATCGCAGACAAAGTGGTAGCTATGATCAAAATAAAAATTGGCGCCTTCATCAACTTTAGTAAACAATGGATTTCGTTGATGAATATGAACTGTATTCCAACCGACGTGTGGAACACGATATCCCGATTCAGGAGCAAGCTTCACCACGCGTCCCGGAATCCATCCCAGTGAGGGATGGTGTCCCCCTTCTTCAGAAAATTCCGCCATCATTTGCATTCCCAGACAAATCCCCAGAATAGGTTTCTTTCGACCCAGGACTTCCTGGCTCAACGGCTCAATGATATTACGCTGTTGGAGATTCTTCATGGCTTCGCCGATCGCGCCCACACCCGGCAATACATATGCCGCGGCCTCTCGAATTGCCTTAAGTTCCCCTGAAAGTTCAAAATCGTAACCAAGAAAGTCCAGGGCATTAGCTACAGATTGATGATTACCGATACCGTAATCGATAATCAATATCTTATTTGAATGTTTCATATCTTCTGCCTCAACGAATTCACATATCCTTCGAGCCCGTTGACGAAGTATTTTCCGTCAGGACCTTTATGAACAATGTCTTTGTTTCGATATGACTCGACCACTTTCCAAAATTCTTCAACGGTAATATTTGCGTATCGGCAAAATTTCTCGATATATTTAGGATGACAAATCCCATCATATTTTAAGATAG
>JAEUSC010000152.1 GCA_016789035.1 Candidatus Omnitrophota bacterium | reverse complement strand
ATAAATTCCAACGCATCATTGGCCGTCATGATCCCTCCCATACCGATGATGGGAATCTTCACACGCTTATAAACATCATGAACCATCCTGACCGCAATCGGACGGATGGCCGGGCCGCTTAATCCGCCGGTAAAATTTCCGATCCGTGATTTGCGGGTTTTAACGTCTATCGCCATGGCCGTAAATGTATTAATGAGGCTGACCGCATCAGCCCCGCCATTTTCAGCCGCGACTGCGATCTCAGAAATATCGGTAACATTCGGAGACAATTTTGCGGCAACCGGAAACTTACTGACGGCTTTCACACTTTTGACCAATTGATAGGTGGCCTCGGGGTCCTGCGCCACTAATGTTTTGTGACCCAGGTTAGGACAAGAGAGATTTAATTCCAAAACGCTGATCCCCTTTTGACCGTTGAGCTTTTCAACAATCTCAAGAAATTGTTCCTGGTTATGCCCCAAAATGCTAATGATCAAAGGCACGCCGATTTTCTGAAAGCTTTTGAGTTTCGTTTCAATAAATCCGTCGATCCCGGGATTCTCGATGCCGATCGCATTGATCATTCCGGAAGGAGTTTCAAAAATCCGGACCGGCGGATTACCTACTTGGGCAAACCGTGTCACGGTTTTAGGAACGATGGCGCCCAACTTTTTAACTTCTTCAAGCTGGAAATATTTCTCGGCATGACCGAATGTTCCAGACGCCACAGTAACGGGATTCTTGAAAGAAACATTTCCGATTTTAATAGCGATATTCATTATTCAGCACTCATTATCTATGTTTCATGGGCAGCGCGTTATCAGTCGCTCAAAATTTTTCGACCGCAGGCCCATGACCACCGAATATATTAATGAAACATGACCTCTTTAATATCAAAACACGGGCCATCGTAACAGACTGTTTTATATCCGGATTTTGTCGGGATTGAACACCCTAAACACGCGCCCAGGCCGCAGGCCATGATTTCTTCACACGCAGCCTCACCTGGAAGATTATTCTCGATGCAAAATTTCTGCACCGCCGCCATCATAGGATTCGGACCGCAGGTATATACCCTGGTTGTTTGCGGATCTAATCGCACCTTGGAAAACAACCCTGAAACGCGGCCTTTGAATCCGACACTTCCATCATCGGTCGCAACAAACACCTTGACTCCGTTGGCTTTAAATTCTTTCATGGGATACACATGATTTTTCGTCCGGCCGCCGTACAAGAGGACAAGCTCAAATTTTTTCTTCTTAAGGACGTCAGACAAAGCCAGAAACGGGGCAATACCGATCCCGCCGGCAACCATGACTACCTGCTTAATTTCTTTTGACGGCAATGTAAACGGAGTTCCCAACGGACCCAAAACGTCAAGATCATCCCCCTTTATCTTGGACGCTAACAGTTGAGTGCCCTGTCCGACAGGTTCGTAGAAAATTTCCACATATTTTTGGGCGCGGTAGATGGAAAACGGGCGGCGGAAAAATGGTTGTAAACCTAAACTGGTGCGAATATGAACAAACTGGCCTGGCTGCGCCTCTCGAGCCAATTGGGGAGCGTCAAACGCCAAACGATAAAAGCGGGGGCAAAGTTGTTCGTTGGCAATGACTTTGTAAATGTTTTGAAGTTGTTTCATTTTTAAATGCTTGTGATCTGCGATGCGTAACGGTATTACCTCTGGCATTTCTTGCAGAAAAATGTACTGCGTCCGCCCTGGGTAATTCTTAATACTTTGTGGCTGCAATTCGGACAGGATTCATTTTCCCTGGCGTAAACCCTGATCCGCTCGTTAAACCGTCCCTTTTTTCCCTGTCCGTCACGATAATTGCGCATCGATGAGCCACGATATTCAATCGCCTCCTGCAACACCTCGATAATTTGATAATGCAAGGACGTTATTTCTTTCACATCAAGACTTTTGGCGTTTCTGCGCGGATCAATCCGGCACCGGAACAGAATTTCCGATGCGTAAATATTGCCGATTCCGGCGACAAAACCATGATCCAACAGAACTTTTTTGATCGCGACGGTCTTGTTTTTCAGAACTCCTTGCATATAATCCGGATTGAAATCGGTTTCAAACGGCTCCGGACCTAAGAGCTGAAAATGTCTGAAATCATTCAAGTTTTCAATCAGCGTCAACCGGCCAAACAAGCGCTGGTCATTATAAAGCAAATGCGAACCGTCCGAAAGCGTAAAAATGACTTTAGTTTCTTTGAGAACCGGGACGGGCAACGCCGCTGCGTGTACCAGTTGTCCAGTCATCATCAGCTGGACGATGAAAAAAGGACCGGAATCAAAACCAAAAATAATAGCCTTCCCCCGGCGGGAAATGCGCTTGATGATTTTGGCTTTGAGGACAGCGCAGAACTTAGCAGGAAGAATATCGCGGACCACTCTCGCGTCAATAATCTCAACTTTCTTGATTGTTAAACCAAGAAGTGTTCCACTTAAATCTCGACTGACGGTTTCAACTTCGGGGAGTTCAGGCATTTGCCGGCTCTTAATTCCTGGACGTATTTTTTGAGTTTGGTTTCAAAGTCTTTGATCGATTTGATTTTAACTGTATTGGGGAAATTCCATTGGCCGAAGTCCAATACCAGCCGCCCGTAGACGAGCGCGTAGCAGATCTCGGATTGTGTTCCGTAACTTCCCGGCATGGCCACGACCAGATCCGCGGAACAGACCACCATAGCGTTGCGGGCATAGCCGATAGTTGTAGGCAAGGCAATATTGATATAGGGATTGGCATCCGTCTTGTCTTTTCCGGGAAGTAAACCGATCGTCATCCCGCCGGCCTCGTGCGCACCCTTAGCGACCGCCTCCATCACTCCACTTAATCCTCCGCAAACCGTTACACATCCCATTTCAGCAATAATTTTGCCAACTTTATAGGATAACCGCTCCACCTTAGGATTTGGCCGGTGCCCGCCGATTACGGAGATGGTAATTTTTTGTGTTCGCATAGACTTTTCCCCACTTGTGTACATACTGTGGATAACTACAAGATGTTGAGAGATATTACTTCATTATGAATGGACTTTTCATTTTGCGACGGGAGAATCTTTCGCTCAGTCACCCGACCAGATTTTCCCACTCGAACATTTATAAATCAGGACTGACTCCGCTTTTGCTAAGAAAAACGCGCCCGGCGGGAATCGAACCCACATACACAGCTCCGGAGGCTGTTGCCTTATCCGTTAGGCCACGGGCGCACATACCTTAGTTGTGAATTAGAATTGCGCCGTCCTTCAAAAGGACGGGCCACTGAAGCTCTCGCTTCCAAATACTTTTTCAAAGAGGACAAACAATATGAAGTCTTTAGACTTTATTTCGACGAGTAAACAATTTTACCGCCAAAGATGGTGTATTCTACAGTGCCTTTTAACTTTCGTCCAATAAATGGTGTGTTCTTCGACTTGGAAACAATATCGTCTTTCGTAAAAGTCCACTCTTTA
>JAEUSC010000139.1 GCA_016789035.1 Candidatus Omnitrophota bacterium | reverse complement strand
CAAGCTCAGGCCGCAAATATTTTCCTGTTGGTTGCCGGTGTCGCGGTCTTTCTTTTGGCGGAATTGCATGGGTATCATTTTGCGGAAGATTTCTTTACTCATCCGGTTAGTATTGGCTGTTTTATTGCGGCTACATTCGCCACGCTGATTTTCTGGCGCAAAACGCTGGCCGGTACAATGGGACTCTGGAAGAGCCGTCTGCTTGCAGCGACACAGGTTGGTCTTGTCTTGATGGCCTGGTTAATCTTGATCTATCCCAATGTACTGTTTTATAAGACAGGGGGAGCTTTGTCCCTCTTTGAAGCAGCTGCGCCGGAGATAACAATCCGGATTTTGGGTTGGTCTTTAATCATTGGCTCTGTGTTCTTCCTTCCGATGTTGTATTATCTCTTTCGTGTCTTCAAGCTTAAAGATGTGGCAAAAGGAGAATAATGGCTTGGGTATTGGGTCTGCTTAATTGCTCTCTGCCAAGCGGATGAAAAGCTTTTAACACGTAAATCATTCTGTTTTAACATCCGAATTGCTATAAAAAGAAATCATTCCTTGTTGCAATGAGTAAGGGAGAATATTTTCCTGCCAAAGATCACCAAATCAGGAGGTTTCTATGAAGAGCAAATTTGATGTGGATATGAAAATGATCCTCGATCAGTACGCGAAGTTTAATGCCCCGCCGCTGGAAACGTTATCTGTTGAAAATGCGCGAAATCTTCCCACGCTAAAAAATGCCGTCGAAGAGTTAATGGCTGAGAACCCGGCGATCCGCGCTACAACGTTGGTCAAGCCTATGCCTCAGCCTGTGAAAATCAGTCATCATTTAATTCCGGGACCTCAAGGCGATATTCTCGCCCGTGTGTATATTCCTGACGGGGAAGGGCCTTTTCCTGTCTTAGTTTATTTTCATGGGGGTGGGTGGGTTATTGCCAATTTGGACGTTTATGAGCCGTCATGCCGCGCGCTTTGTAAGAAAGCCAAGAGCGTTGTTGTCTCGGTGGCCTATCGGCAGGCGCCGGAACACAAGTATCCGGCCGCAGTCGATGATGCCTATGCGGCTACGCAATGGGTAATTGTCAACGCATCCATTTTTAACGGGAACCCGGACCAGGTTGCTGTATGCGGCGAATCCGCAGGCGGCAATCTGGCGACGGTTACCTGTTTGAAAGCCCGCGATGAGCGGGGCCGCATGCCGGCTGCCCAGGTATTGATTTATCCGGTGATTGATGCCCGCATGAAGGCCTATTCTTATAAAGAAAATTCCGATACAGCACCCTTAAATTCGGCCATGATGCCGTGGTTTTGGAAACATTATCTGCAGGGCGAGATCCAGGGTCTGGAGCCGTATGCGTCTCCCATTATGGCCCAGAATCTCAGTGGCCTGCCGCCGGCCATCATTATAACCGCTGAACATGATCCCTTGCGCGATGAAGGTGAAGCATACGCGGCCCGGTTGGTCGATGCAGGTGTACCTGTCAGAGGCAAAAGGTATAATGGGGTGAGCCATGAGTTCTTTGGGCTTGCTGGACTGGTTCATAAAGCAGGTCTGGCTGTCCAGGAGTCTGCGGATGGGCTTCGGGAGATATTTAACGGTCTTACTGTTCATCACGAATCTTAATAATCCTTCCTAATCTTTATCTTTGGGGCCACTGATGTGAGCCACGATAAATAAGAGTGAAAGGCTGCTGGAGTGTTCCGGCAGCCTTTTTTTTGATGCATTAATCTTCCTTGATGTCCTGCGTATTATTTTTCTGCCCTGTCTTGACACTAGTTTCCTAGTAAACTATAATTTCGCCTGTGAAAAGGAAGACCGTAAAAAGCGTGAGTGCTCCGGAGGATCATATCGGATATTGGCTCCGGTATGTTTCTAATAATGTGGCCTACACCTTTAGCAGGAGTCTCCAGGGATGCGGTGTCACTGTGGCTGAATGGATTGTTCTGCGCGAGATTTATAAGACAGGAAAGATATCCCCCGGAGTTGTTGCGCAGAATTTGGGGCTGACCAAAGGGGCTGTCTCGAAGCTCATCGACCGTTTGGTGGGAAAAAATTTGGTAGTTAGGGCGGGATTGACAAAAGATAGGCGTTTTCAAGAAATACGGCTGACCCTGCCGGGAAAAAGGCTTGTTCCTCAGCTGGCCCGGATTGCGGATCAAAATGACGATCGTTTCTTTGGTGATCTGCCAGAGGTTCAGAAAAATGACCTGATTGATTTTCTAAAGAAGATTGTTCAAACGCATCACCTTGGTAAAAGTTTTGTTACGGAAAGCGGAAGGGCGAGTTAATGTCTGAATATCTTGAACCAGATACACAATGGGTAAAGAAAGAAAAGCGAACCGCAAAACCATTTGTCACGATTTCTTACCAAGTGGGTGCTTATGGCCGGAGCGTTGTGAGCGGGTTATCAGAATATTTTCAAAAATATGAAAACCGTAAGAAAAATACCTGGAAGGTTTTTGATAATAATTTGGTCAAGAAAACCGTAGAGGATTACGATTTGCCTGATTCTGTCCTGCCGTACCTTGCCGAATCGACATCATCTGAGATAGAAGATATGATTCAATCATCGCTGGGTCTGCACCCGACGCGTTTTGCATTAGTCTATGAAATGAATCAGACCATTCTTCACCTTGCTGAATCGGGATACGTGATTATCGTTGGCAGGGGAGGAAACATGATCACTCGCAAATTGTCCAAAGGATTTCATGTTCGATTAGTGGGATCTTTGGATCATCGTGTCGGATACCTTATGGACTATTTAAAGATTACCGGGCAAGAGGCTAGAAAGTTTATAGCTGATGAGGACCGCCGGCGCAGCGGCTATTTCAAGAAATATTTTGAACAGGACATCAATGACCCTGGGCTGTATGATCTTATGATTAATGTTAACAGGTTCTCCATTTCGGATGTTATCCGTGAGATCGGAAGTTTGGTTTTAAAGCGGGATTCATAGATGGCGGTAAAGTCATCTTAACTTTGGTTTTGGCTCATTTTAATTAACACATATTAATCTTTCTTTAATCCCTCCCTAATCTGCATTTAGATATATTAAAAAGGTGGTAATAGGGGAAGGCTTGCGCCGACCTTGCTTACAGGGGTTTACACGCCTTTGGAAGTATCTTTCGTAGTTGCCTTTGGCGGAGAAATTATCATTATTTCTCAAATCCCCTTTTAGATCTCCGCTACGTGATCGGGATAAATTATCTTAAGAGTCTTCTGGGATGGCACAAAAACAGATTAAGAATAATTTAAATCCTTCTTCACCCTCCACGCCTCCATCGCCTTTTGTAGATCTTACCGCCAAACCTATTCGAGAGTGGTTAGTCGGCGGTGCAGAAATGGCGCAGCGAATCCGTACTTTTAATTGGGCTAACACGCCCCTGGGGCCTGCTGAAACCTGGTCACCGGCATTGCGGATGATGGTCCGATTTCTTTTAGCCAACCGTTTTCCTCTGCTGTTATGGTGGGGGCCGCAATACATATCGATCTACAACGACGCCTATGCTCCGGTTTTGGGTGCCAAGCACCCCTGGGCGCTTGGCCAGTCGGTGCGCGAGTGTTGGAAGGAAATCTGGCATGTTCTAAAGCCTCTGATTGATCCGCCATTTCAGGGCGGTCCATCCACATGGGACGAAGATCTTTGTGTGGAAATCAATCGCCACGGATTTCTGGAGGAGGCGCATTTTACTGTTGCCTATAGTCCTGTTCCTGATGAGACCGTGGCTAGTGGGATCGGAGGCGTTCTAGCAACGGTTCATGAAATTACCGAAAAAGTTCTGGCAGAGCGGCGTGCGCTGGCGCTTCGGGATTTAGGGGCGCAGGTTGCCGAAGCAAAGACTGCCGAGGATGCCTGCCGGACAGCCGCGGAAATTCTGGCAAAGCACTCTCAAGATGTTCCATTTGCTTTGCTTTATCTCAAGAAGGGCGGTCAAAATCAGATGTATCTGGCCGGTGCGTCCGGGACGCCCGAAAATTCGCTGCTGAGCCCATATATTCTTGAGTGTGATCAATCGACCCAGTTATGGCCCGTGGCGGAGGTTATTCAAAGTCACACCATTCGGATAGTGAATGATCTGTCGGGGCGCTTTGGTGCTGCAATTCCCCAAGGTCCGTGGTCGGATGCGCCAAGGCAGGCAGTCATCTTACCGATCCGCTTAAATATGGCCCGTGAGTTGGCCGGCGTCCTTATCTTCGGGATCAGTGCCCGTCTGCAGTGGAACGACATGTATAGCAACTTTTTCGAGTTGGTCTCGGGGCAAATTGCAACGGCGGTTGCCAACGCGCGCGCCTATGAAGAAGAGCACACAAGGGCCAATGCGCTCGCGGAATTGGACCGGGCCAAAACCCAGTTCTTTTCCAATGTCAGCCACGAGTTTCGGACACCTTTGACGCTAATGCTGGGTCCGCTGGAAGATACCTTGGCTCATGGGGTACATAATCTTAATCCGGAGATTTCCAAAAATATTGAAGTGGTGCATCGAAACAGTCTGCGACTTTTGCGGCTTGTCAATACATTGCTGGATTTCTCACGCATTGAAGCCGGTCGAGTTGAAGCCAGCTATGAGCCGACCGATCTGGCCACATTGACTATGGAGTTATCCAGCGTATTTCGATCAACCATCGAGAAAGCGGGGTTAACATTCAAAGTGGACTGCCCGTCGTTGCCGGAACCTATCTACGTTGACCGCCAAATGTGGGAAAAGATTGTTTTTAATCTGCTTTCGAACGCGTTTAAATTTACATTCAAGGGGGAAATCAGCGTCAAATTGCGTGTGCGCAAAAAGTCCGTGGTGCTTTACGTCTCGGATACGGGGATCGGGATTTCACAGAGCAATTTATCCAAGATCTTTGAACGATTTCACCGGGTGAAGGATGCGCGCGCACGGACACACGAAGGCACGGGGATTGGTCTTTCCCTGGTTGAGGAATTGACGCGTTTGCATGGAGGAAAGGCTTCGGTCCAGAGTCAGGAAGGTTTAGGAAGCATATTCATGGTGACTATTCCTCTGGGTAACAATCATCTGCCTGATGGCCATATTAATGCCCGGCGTCAGTTGGATTCCACAAGTGCCGGGGCAGCGCCGTTTGTTGAGGAGGCATTGCGATGGGTGCCTCAAAACGATTCTCCTGAGCAAACGGACCATGGAAATCGGCAGGAGGCAGCCACCTTAAGGGATGCCAAGGCACGGATTCTTGTGGTGGATGACAATGCGGATATGCGCGACTATTTCTATCGTCTTTTGTTTCGCCAATACTCCGTTGAAATGGCTGCAGACGGACAGGCGGCTTGGGAAAGTATCCAGGCCAGTGCTCCTGATCTGGTCCTTTCTGATGTGATGATGCCGCGTATGGACGGACTGGGTTTGATTCAAAGAATCCGGGCCGATGAACGGATAAGAACAATGCCTGTCATTTTAGTTTCCGCACACGCAGGAGAAGAGGCTCGTGTGGAAGGGATGGCAGCCGGTGTTGACGATTATTTGATTAAGCCTTTCTCTGCGAAGGAACTCAGTGCCCGTGTAGAAGCGCATTTGAATTTGGCCCGTTTGCGACAGGAGGCCAACGATTGGCTGCGGCGCAGCAAAGAGCAAACGGCCGCAGACTTGCAGGCCATGACTCGGCTGCACGAGGTGGGGGTCAAATGTGCTCAGCGCGATTGTAATGTGAAGGATTGTCTCGAGGCCATTGTTGAGACGGCGATCGCAACGACACGCGCGGATAAAGGGACTGTTCATCTATTTGATCCGATATGCGGAGCGTTGGTTATGACGGCGCATCGCGGTTTTAAAGAGCCGTTTTTAAATTTCTTTGCTAAAGTCACGAAGGAATCATCCGCCTGCGGTGCTGCCATGCAGGACGGACAAAGAGTTGTTGTACAGGATGTAACAAAGAGTCCGATATTCTTTGGTCCCGACGCATTGACGGTGCTTTTGGATGCAAAGGTACGGGCTGTGCAATCCACACCGCTCGTAAGCAGTGTGGGCCATCTGTTAGGAATGATTTCAACCCATTACGAAGCGGCACACTGTCCTTCTGATACCGAATTGCGCCGGATGGATTTGCTGGCCCGGCAAACCGCTGATTTTCTGGAACGAAAGAAGGCGGAAAGTGATTTGCGCCGCAGTGAAGAGGAACTTTCCGATTTTTTTGAAAATGCTGCCATTGGCGTCCATTGGATGAGTTCAGAGGGTATCATCCTTAGGGCAAACCGGACAGAGTTAAATCTGTTTGGCTACTCGCCAGATGAGTATATTGGTCATTCCGTGACGGAGTTTTACGTCGACAAGAGCGCGGTTAAGGAGATCCTTCAGCAGCTAAAGGATGGTAAAGAGATTTGTGAATATGAAACAACCATACGGTGCAAGGATGGTTCCCTCAAGGACGTGCTGATTAATTCCAATGTGTTGTGGGATGATGGCCAATTTATCCATTCGCGTTGTTTAACACGAGATATCACTGATCGCAAACGGGTGCAGGGAGCTTTGCGCGAAAGCGAGGAGCGGTTCAGGGCGCTTGTCAATGCGACATCGGATGTTATTTTTCGAACGAGTCCTGATTGGAAGGAAATGCGTCAGCTCAATGGCCGGGATTTTATTGCCGACACGTTGGAACCCAGCCGCAGATGGATGGAAAAATATATTCCTCCCGCCGATCACCCAAGGCTTATGAAAAAGATCCGTTCTGCGATTCAATCGAAAGGAATTTTTGAACTGGAACACAGAGTGATCCGGCTGGATGGTTCCATTGGTTGGACGCACTCGCGCGCGATTCCGATGGTTGATGGAGCAGGACAAATCGTGGAATGGTTCGGCGCAGCCAGCAATGTGACGCCGCGCAAAGAACTCGAAGAATCGCTTCGGGATCGTGAGAAATATTTTCATACACTGGCCGACAACATCAGCCAGTTGGTATGGATCTGCGACGAAATTGGCAATGTTACATGGTACAACAAGCGTTGGCTTGACTATACCGGTTTGACATTTGAGAAGATGGGTGAGTGGAGTTGGAAGAATGTTTTGCACCCTGACCATATCGATCGGGTTTTAAAGAGTATGGCGACCGCTCAGAAATCAGGTGAGGTATGGGAAGAGACCTTCCCGTTACGCGGCAAAGACGGACAATATTGTTGGTTTCTTTCACGGGCAATGCCGATCCGAAGTCAAGACGGCCCCATCATGCGTTGGTTCGTCACCAATACGGACATCACGGAAAGAAAGCTGGCGGAGGAGGAAATCCGTCACTATACCGAGGAATTAAAACGTAGCAACCGGGACCTGGAGCAGTTTGCCTCGGTCGCATCACATGATTTGAAGGAGCCTTTGCGGATTGTTTCGGCTTACAGCGATCTGTTGTCTAAGAGATATAAAGACAAATTAGACAGCCGAGCGGATGAGTACATCGGAAATATTTTAAAGAGCACCGGCCGGATGGGCAATTTGATTCACGATTTGCTTTCGTTTTCTAAGGTCCGAAAAGACGGGAAGAATTTTAAACCAATCGACAGCTCCCGGGCCGTTGAAAAGGCCCTCAAGAATTTAG
>JAEUSC010000114.1 GCA_016789035.1 Candidatus Omnitrophota bacterium | reverse complement strand
TGAGGGATCTGGCCAGTGTGATGGATTCCGGCCCGATCACAGGGCTCGTATTTCGTCATCATATGATCAATGGCAGGGACATGGATGTGATCAAGGCCCTCACACAGATGATTGTGCGCGAACGGGCCAATGGAGAAATACGTATGGTCCTTTTTTCCGATTTATTAAAGGCCGCAAGGATCAAAGATGATCAATAAAGAAGAACTGTTTACTTATGTGCCTCCGAAAGCTGCCCGATTAAGTGTCTGCAGCGCGTGCCAGCTGGATTGCCCGGCGTGCGAACCGCACGCGCACTCTGTTGCCGGAAAGAAAAACGGGGTGCTGGGATGGGGATACATGAGGGCCAAAGATTTTGCGGCCTTTATCCGCAGCAATCCGTCAATCAAGACGATCGAGATTTCTCATTCCGGGGAAATATTTCTTAATCCGGAGCTTGGGCTGATTATCAAGGATGCTTTTGAGCAAAATGTGACGCTCACCGCCGGCACGGGCGTCAATCTCAATAAGGTTAGCGAACAGATGTGCGAAGATTTGGTCAAATACCGCTTTCAGGAGATAAAGGTGGCAATCGACGGGGCAGACCAGAAAACTTACGCTATATACCGGCGCGGCGGAAATTTTGATCAAGTCATTCATAACATCAAGAGGATTAATTTCTATAAAGAAAAATACAAGAGTCAGTTTCCCATCCTGGAATGGCAATTCATTCCCTTCTCCCATAATGAACATCAGATTCTGATAGCCAAGAAAATGGCAATGGAATTAAACATGAAATTCAAAGTCAAATTAAATGCACGCGTGGATTATGCCCCGATTAAAAATAAAGAATTAATCCGTAAGATGACTCCATCCGGCGCCGCAACTAGAGATGAGCATCAGGAAAAACATGCAACGTCCGTTGGGATTTCCTGTCATGAATTGTGGCTTTATCCGCAAATCAATTGGAACGGCATGATGACCGGATGCTGTGCGAATTATTTTGAAAATGTAGGTAACGTGTTTGAGCAAGGGCTGGAAGCGGTCATGAAAAGCGAACGTTATGTCGAAATGAAGAAAGCGGTCTTGGGGATCAGCGCGCCCTCGAAGGATATTCCTTGCAGTCAATGCCCGATTTATTTCTCTGTGCCTAAAGATGTTCGGATTCGATCCACCCTTAGGTCGCTGGTTACAGGGCGTACCCATGGTTGATCGATTGGTTAAGCCTGGTTGTTTCTTCGCAAATAGTGTTTGGGGTTTGAATAGTGGCAGCTTCGGCAAGCGTGATACAGAGGATTGTTAAAGTCAATCCTTGTCTTTAAGGTACTTCGGTATTCTTGTGCCTTATTTCCTTCCCAGATTTCTTTTAATGAATTTTCTTTCCAATTGCCGATGACGAGTTCGTCGTTCTGGCAACATAGTGTTACATTTCCATTCTCATTGATATTAATTACAATCCATCCAATAAAGCAGCGTCCGTGGATGGTTGACGGTTGTGCGCCCGCTAGTTCTCTCTCGGATGGCTGCGCTTCTCTAAAAATGTCGGCCAGGTTATGTCTGACAGAGCTTTGGATGCGCAGGATCTTTGCAATTTCATCGGCCAGCCATAGACGGTCTGACGGATCGATGACCAATGACTTGGTAAAGGACGAAGGATCCATAAATTTGAAACGTATGGCGGAAACGCGGCAGTCTTCGGCGATCTTAATGAGCGCACGAATGTTACGGAATGTGCTTTTCGTAATGACGAAACCAATTTTAATTTCGGGGCCTCCGTGAGACTGTAACTTTGACAGCCGATTTATATTCTTGATGATCTGGGAAAAGGTAGTCTTTCCTCTGGGTTCATAAATCGAGCGGTAACTCTCTTGGTCAACGGCTGCAAGATTGATGACAAGCAGGTTTGTGCGTGCCAAAGCCGCAGCCACAGACGGGGAAAAATGAGAAAGATTGGTAATTACCTTTAATTTCATTCCGGCGGACTTTATGGCTTTAACCATGGCAGGAAATCCGGGATGCAATGTGGGCTCTCCATTTGCGCTTAAGGTGATATCTGATGTTCCCATGTCCGCCAGTTCTTTGATCATGTTGAGCACCGTGGATGTTTCCATATGTTGTGGACGAAGTTGATCTTTGCGTAAATAAGAATGGTGCCAACAAAACTCACAACGGACGTTGCACGATTCGGTAATGTGGACCATGGCTGTCAGAGGCGCGGACGGCAGTTTTTTCGTTATGATCTTTTTAAGGACTGCGGGGTGCGGAATGGGGTATCTGTCCATGGGAAGATTATAACTTAAAGAAAGAGGAGTCGTTGATTTTCTTTAGTGTCGATGCAATCAGTCGTTTACGGGCTTTAAGGTGTACGAGGTAGATCGTTTGTGATGTACAAACTGAGTGCTCGTCATGGATGTTTTGTTCGCGCTCATCATTCTTAACGTATTCTTTGATAAGGCTGATTTTTAACAGAACGAAAAGTGCGGGCA
>JAEUSC010000097.1 GCA_016789035.1 Candidatus Omnitrophota bacterium | reverse complement strand
TCACACCGTCGGAATTGACACCACGGACCAACTCAATGTCGGCTCGGCTCACTGGCTGCTTGTAAGCCACGATTGCCAACGTTTCTAATGCAGGGCGGGATAGTTTCTCTTTTGTCCGGGTTTTGTAAAAATTTCGAATGTATCCTGCATAACTAGGATTACTTAATATCTGATAACCACCCGCTATTTCGGCGATCACCATTCCTCCGACCTTTTGCATATAATCGTCTTTAAGAGAGTGCAAAATTTCTTCTATTTGGGCTCGTGGAATTTCAGGAATCACCTGCTGCAACTGATCAATCATGACTGGTTTGTCGCTGACAAAAAGGATGGATTCAATAATGCCTTTGGTGTAATCAATTTGGGTCTGGTCCATTATGTTTTGATCCTTTGCTTGTAGATCTCATTTAACAAATCTTCAACGCTAGTAATGTCTTTGGACCGTTCCATGGCCTTCTGAATCATGGATGCGGCTTCATGACGCTTGTACTGCAACTGCAAGAGAACTTCGAGAGCCTCTTGCTCAAAACCCTGAGTGATATTTTCAGCCGGGGCTTTGACTGTTTTATCCTGGATCAAGGCAAAACGTCCTGTCTTGTTTTGCAATTTGGCCACGACTTCTTTGGCTCGCTGCAAACCAATCCCAGGAAGAGTCTTTAAGAATGTCACATCGCCAGCATGTATCGCCTGGGCGATCTGGGAAATCGGCTTATTCAATGCCTTGACCGCAGCTCGAGGACCGATTCCAGAGACTGAAATAAAATCTAAGAAGAAATCTCTTTCAACTTCACTTAAAAAACCGATAAGCATAGGCGTTGCACTGGACGGTGTTAAAACGTAATAATGATATGTCACCATCGTTATTTTGCCATCTGGATCAACGGCTTCGGCCACCCTGTTAACGATGGCCTGAGGGACTAAGACCTCATAAAAGACACCACTCACATTTAAAACAACAGAGTGTTCTTGCTTATCAACCAGCACTCCGTGAAGACGGACAATCATAATATTTTCATCCGGATCATATGCGCGTGTCCTAAGGCAAGCGCCAACGCATCGCTGGCATCCAGCGACAACTGTTCTGTTTTTATTTTTAATAAGTTGACTATCAAAGAACGGGTCTGTTCCTTTGTTGCATTCCCGTTTCCGACCAGTGACTTTCTGATCCTCTTAACACTATGCTCAACAAGGCTGATACTTTTCTGAGCACTGAGTAAACAAATAACACCGCGAACGTGACCTAAAAGTGATGCTGTTGTTGGATGCTTGTGATGTGCATATAATTTTTCCAAAACTAAAACATCAGGTTCTTGCGCCGCAACAATCTTTTCTAACCCCGTGTAGATACGAAGAACGCGCCGTTCAAACAAATCGTTTTGGTGAGGTTCAATCGTACCAATCTCAAGAAGTTTAACGGAGGATTGTGGCGTAATATCCACAATCCCATATCCTGTTCTTCTCAAACCGGGATCAACACCCAGGATCCTCATTAACCTTCCGAGGCTTTCGCCATGTCTTCTTCTGAAATATCGAAGTTTGCGTGAACCGCCTGTACGTCTTCGTGATCTTCCAAAGCTTCCATCAAATCCAGAACGTTCTTAGCATCGTTGCCTGTGACCTTGACAGTGGAGGTGGGAAGCATCGTCACCTCGGCCGTTTGTGTTTCAATATTCTTGGCTACCACTGAGGCTTTTACTTTCTCAAAAGTGGTAGGATCACAAATGATTTCATAGGAATCACCTTCCACTTTAAAATCATCAGCGCCTGCTTCAAGCACGGCTTCCATAAGAGCGTCCTCGTCGGCCTTGGTTTTATCAACGGAAATATAACCTTTCTTCGTAAACATAAATGCTGTTGAACCGGCGCCGGCCATGCTCCCGCCTTTTTTATTCAACAGATTTCGAATTTCAGCCGTGGTTCGATTTTTATTGTCGGTTAGACCTTCAATTAACATGGCCACGCCGCCTGGAGCGTATGCATCAAACACAACAGATTCATAAACCACACCTGGAAGTTCGCCCGTTCCCTTTTTAATGGCATTCTCGACGTTGCTGGCTGGCATGTTGACGCCACGCGCACGCTGAATGGCTGCGCGCAAACGCACGTTTGTATCTGGATTTCCACCGCCGTCTTTCGCCGCAGCCGTTATTTCTTTACTGACTTTTGTAAATACCGCCCCTCGTTTTGCATCTTCCGCGCCTTTTTTATGTTTGATTTTCGCCCATTTTGAATGACCTGACATTTTAACCTCCGTTAGTCAACTATTCCAACGACACGAATTCAAAACAACACGAAGACTTTTATCCGTGTCATCCGTAACAACTCGTATCATTATATTTAAAAACAGATCAATAAGCCGAGTTCTGTCCCGACTTTCGTCGGAGTGATCATTTGACTGACTTTCCAGATTGCTCCGGAAACTCTTGCAGCCTACCCGAAGATATATCGAAGCGGATCACTTCGCGCAGACTTTGACGTCTGCCTCTCTTCCTATTTGGCATTGCTCCATGCAGAGATTGCTCGTTTCACCCTTGTAAAGGTTTCCCCTGACAAGTATCGTCACTGTGGCTCTGATCCTTTTATTAGTTTTCAGCAATCTGAATCAATGATCAGAAATAATTCTGAACACTAAGAGTGACCACTGATCTCTAATAACGTCCCGCATTACCGGGATGCATTACCCTTTGGAGCTCGGACTTTCCTCCCCGATGATAAACACATCAGGGCGATCACTTTGATCTGCTTTTGTTTTCAATACACCCTGTGCAAGCCGGTCCGCATCTTTATTTTTTTCTCGAGGGACCCACTTAAATTCTATTTTCTTAAACTGCTTTACTAATAAGAGAACCTGCTCATACAAAGGCTTGATTTGAGGAGCCTTCACTTGATAGCTACCCCTAATTTGTTTAAACATCAGTTCACTATCAGTATGTATGCAAAGCCTCTGAGCACCGAGCAGCTTAGCCGCTTCTAAAGCCCGGATAAGCGCCGTATACTCCGCAATATTATTGGTCGCCTGACCAATAGCTTGAGCAATTTCTTTTATAATTTTATCTTTATCTTTGATAACCACACCGATAGCAGCCTCGCCTGGATTTCCTGAGCAAGCGCCATCGGTATAAATTTCCAATTCATCCATTAAAGAA
>JAEUSC010000006.1 GCA_016789035.1 Candidatus Omnitrophota bacterium | reverse complement strand
TCTCCGGGGCATGATTTTTTGGCCCAGTTGTGTCAAGATTGGGAGGCTCAGACCAAACCCGCGCGGGAAGCAGGTATTCGCGTGATTCACATGCGAACGGGGGTAGTTTTGGACAAACACGGCGGGGCTTTGGCCAAGATGCTTCCGGCCTTTCAATTGGGGCTTGGTGGAGTGATTGGTGATGGACAACAGATGATGAGCTGGATTTCTTTGGCGGAAATTCCCTATATCGTTGAACATATGATTCACACTAAGGATCTATCCGGAGCCGTCAATGTGGTTTCTCCGCAGGCCGTCACGAACGAAACGTTTACCAAAGTCCTGGGGTCAGTCGTAAAGCGCCCCACAGCTTTTCCGGTTCATCCTTTTATGATTCGAATGATCCTGGGGGAGATGGGTCAAAAGTTGCTCCTCGAAGGCTCTTGGGTAGTTCCTCAGAAGCTGATCCAAACCGGCTACCGGTTTCGATACGATGATTTGTCTTTGGCGCTTGCAGCGACATTAAGTCGCGCAAATTCTTACTGAATTTATTTTAAATCATGATAGAATAGCGTCGATTTCGTCAATGTGTTCCATCACTTTTTAAGTCTTAACGCCTCTTACCGTAAGGAAATTCCATGTCATATTTAGTTCTCGCCCGTAAATACCGCCCGCAAAAGTTCGATGAGTTGGTGGGCCAGGAGCATATCACAGAGCTTTTTTCCAATGCGATTGCCTCTCAGCGCATTGCACATGCCTTTTTATTTTGTGGGCCGCGAGGGATAGGTAAGACGTCCTGCGCCAGAATCCTTGCGAAGTCTCTTAATTGCGAAAAGGGGCCCACGATTACTCCGTGTGGGGTCTGCGCGGCGTGCCGGGAAATTACGTCAGGTAACAGTTTTGATGTTATTGAAATCGATGGTGCATCCAATCGCGGGATTGATGAGATCCGTACGCTGCGGGAGAACGTCAAGTTTGCCCCGAGCTACGGACGTTACAAGATTTACATTGTTGATGAAGTCCACATGTTAACGACCGAGGCTTTTAATGCGCTTTTAAAGACTCTCGAAGAGCCGCCTGAGCATGCCAAATTTATTTTTGCCACGACTGAGGCCAATAAGGTTCCGGTAACCATTATCTCCCGGTGTCAGCGGTTTGATTTTAAACGCATTTCCATTGCGGTCATGATGGAGGCGTTAAAAGCGATTTGCCAGAAAGAATCGTTAAACGCCGATGAAGAATCGTTATACGCCATTGCCAAGGCCTCTTCCGGAAGTATGCGCGATGCCTTAAGTATTCTCGATCAATTAGGAGCGCTAAACCGTAACCAGGTAAAGTCATCCGATGTGTTTAATATGCTCGGGTTGGTGGAAGCTGAAATGCTTTTTAAATTGGTTGATGGTCTTTGCGATAAAAATTGCCAGGCAGCATTGGAAACGTTCAACGAAATTGTGGAGCATGGCAAAGACATCCGCCAGCTTGGAAAAGATCTGACGGAACACTACCGTCATTTGATGGTCATTAAAATTGGAGGAAGGACACTCGGGAAGTTAATTGATTATCCAGTTGTTCAAAAGGAAGCGTTGTTGAATCAGTCTCAAAAGTTGTCATTGCCGGAAATCCTTCAAGGTTTGGAATTGTTGATTGAAGCGCAGGAAACCGCGAGAATTACTGAAACGCAGCGAATGCCACTGGAGTTGGCTTTTGCCAAAATGACGCACCTGGCGCAGGTTCCCGTATCCATGGGC
>JAEUSC010000513.1 GCA_016789035.1 Candidatus Omnitrophota bacterium | reverse complement strand
ATTCCGTTACCACCTCGTTAATCAAATTAACCAGCCGGCTCAATTCATCATTCCCTTCGAGCTTCAAAGTGAGCTTTCCCGTGTCATCCTTAGCAACCGCCTCGGTTTGCTGTGTCAGAAACTCCAACCGTCTAAGAAACTTCCGATCAATAAAATGATACGTGATAAGAAAAAATAAAAGCCCTACACACATCAATAAAATAAAAAGCCATCCCGCACTATAGAAAGCTTGACGGATGATATTCCTGGGAATTTCCGCAGAAAGAATCAATGCCGGCTTGCCCTGCACGTCATAAATGAGGCAGCGGCCCAGCATTTTATCTTTGCTTAAAACATCGACCGTTATTTCTTTATTCAAGCCTTCGGCCCACGGGCTCATGCTCAGGTGCAATTGCAGCGAACGGCTCATTTTATCTAGGGTCCCTTGATCAAGAATTTTGGCAAATACCAAAACACCGTTTGACGGCCCCTGAGCTTGACTGTTTAAAATGGGCCGGGACACAAGAATAATGGGCCCGACCGAAGACATCACAACACCTGACCGTACGGAATCAATAGAGTCAAATTTTAATAGAGGACTTTCGGGCCCAAAAATTCTTAAGAAATCATCCGGAAACGATTCTTGATTCTTTGTTTTCCAGTCAAGCGAAGTTTTATGGACCAGGTTATTGTTCTGATCAAAAAGCAAAACGAAGTTTATTTGCAGATTACTAAATGATGAAACAGTTAGATTCGAGGATACATACTCGGGATTCAAATCTACGACGTACCTGTACGTGTCGTCCCAGATAGCCCAGTCAGCGCTTTTCACTTCCAGTGCATCCCTTACATTAAGAAAAGCCTGCTCAATGCGCCGCATATGCTCATAGGCAAGCTCATATTCAATCGCCGAAAATTTCTTATATAGAACGACGGTGGTGACAATAAAAACCGTCAGCAATAAGAAAACCACGCTTAGCATGACTAATCGAAATGCCAGCGAGCGCAAGGGTCGATAAGATTGACTCATAGACTCGAATCTACTGGTGCGAATCCCAAAAGGGAAACTCGTTTTAATAAACCGGAATGTTCCGCGCACAAACCCGCTTTGGGTCGGAGCAGCAATGGAATATCTTAATCCGTTGCAATTTAAAGGTTCTCAAATTTTATATTTTTTTGAGAGACTTTTCCTACGGGAATAACGGAACCACATCTTGAAGTTACTTAGAAACAATTCCTTCTCTATTGAGAACTACCATTCTTCGGAATTGTAACGCTAAATTTAACCCCTCCGGTTGGGATATTTTTATATGATAGTTTCCCTCCGTGCAATTTAGCTATAATTTCTGCAACGTTAAGCCCCACACCGTCTCCGGAACGATAGGAATTGTTCTCATTGTCCATCGTTTCTTTAAAAACTCTTTGAACCAAACCAACTCCCTGGTCTTCACACGCTATGACGCACTGTCCGCTTTCTTCAACAGACGAAATGATTATACGGGCTTTCGCAGGGGAAAAAGTGATTGCATTTTGAAAAATATACTCGAGGGCACTGGCCAACAACTGATGGTCAGCTTTAACTTCACCTTTGATGTCATTTTTGTAACTGACTTGTAATTGTTTATTAGAGATCTCCGCATCCAGCCCCCGTAAAACCTCATTAACGACATCTGAAACCATAACAGACTCATTCTGAATTTCTTTCCCGTCCTTCAATTCGCACAAAAGCATGGCTTTGTTGCAGAACTCCATGAGTTTTTGACCGCTATGACGTATCGATTCCAGTTGTGTTCCCAGACGATCTGGCTCCACGACCTCTCCTTTTGCCTCTGTTAATGCCGATACAGAGCCCAGCATACTCATTAAGGGTCTTTTAATGTTTTGAGACATGGCCGCAAGAGTATTCCTTCTTAATTCTTCCAACTCTTCTAAAAACTTTAATTTCAAATACACCTTT
>JAEUSC010000480.1 GCA_016789035.1 Candidatus Omnitrophota bacterium | reverse complement strand
ACATTAACAAAAGGCGGAGGATAATATGTTTTTTAGCCGCCGGTAAGGGATTGTAAGGGATTGCTTGTAAAAAACTCCATAAAGATGGGTCCGGCAACTAGTATACCTACAACGGGAAAAATAAAAAGAAGCAACGGAATTAGCATCTTTAAAGGAGCCTTTAATGCCATAGCTTCCCCTCGTCTAAATCTGGTTTCTCGCATGTCTTCGGAGAGAATATTCAAAGCTTCACTGACGGAGGTTCCCATACGGTCGGCCTGAATCAAAGTTCGAGCGAAAGTTGAAATGTCTGCTAACTCATATTTTTTCGCAAAACTACGCAGGGCCTCTCTACGCGGCTTTCCAACATTAATCTCTTGCATCATGATAGCTAATTCATTCATGATCATGGTAGGCTTGGATTTTTCTACTAAATACTTAAGGGCCATCATAAAGTCCAGACCAGCGTTAACGCACAACGCTAACAAATCAACTGTGTCCGGAAGGTCCCGCACCAGCGCATCTTTAATTTTCTTTATCCTGTTTTTAAGCCACCAATCCGGAATCAAATAACCAAACGCTAAACACATTGCAAAAACAGGAATCATAACTTCTGGATTAAGCAATAGTGGTGAGCACAACCAAAGAAGAACGACAATGCTCGCAAGCTTAATCAGCATAAATTCTTCAACAACAATATCGACCTTACCCATCGACAGATCTTTGCTTACGCGCTGACGAATTGCAGGAGTACACAAAGGCTTCACTATAACAGCCGATTTTCGAAAAATATTAAACGCTGTTAACAGAATATTTTCTTTTTTTGTTGTCTTTGGAAGGGTGGCATTAAAATCCAACGGTTGTAGCTTAAGTCGGGGCCGGCTATCCAAATTTAACGGAAATAATGCGAGAACCAGACTAAATCCTGTAAAGAAGAAAAACAATAGGCCTATTGTTAACATTATGCAACTCCGTTAATTTTAGACATCTTTGAATGTACTTATCTTAACAACACTAATGGCACCTAACGTCCAAAGAACCAGACAGACCAGCATAGCCTTGTGGCCCATGTCCGTTTTTAACATCGGATCAAAAAAGCCCGGATTGGATGATGAGACCGCAACGATAAACAAAATCGGTAACCCCGTCATAACCACCGCCTGAAGTTTACCCTGAACAGTTAATGTTTGCAAATTCATCTCCACCTTCTTGCGCTCCCGGATGGATTGGACAATTCGGGAAAAAATAGCAGGAAGGTTACCACCCGTTTCTCTCGAAAGCAATATCGCTGTTATCATTTGTTGCAAGCCGGGAGAGGGCATCCGCTTATAAAGACGGTTTAAAGTTTCATCTAAAGAGACGCCCATCTTATTTTCTCCCAATACTATTGAGAATTCATATCTTATAGGATCCGGCATTTCATCAACAACAGTTTCAAACGCTTGGACTAAACTCAAACCGCCGCGAAATGAACTGGACATAATCATCAACGCATCCATCATCTGGTCATTAAATTTTACTCGCCGCTTCTTAATGACCCCACCTATCCAGATTCGTGGAAAAATAAGGCCCCCTACAATCCCTGCAATCAAGCCGACAAATCGCAACTCAGGCGGCGCAAGAATAAAGCCCGCCCCTCCCAGGGCAATGGGCGCAATAGCATAAATCCGATAAGCTTTTTGAACATCATCCTCTTGCAGGGTACGATCCATCTGCCGCAAGAATTGTTGATTCCGTTTTTTATTTAATTCGCCTACCTGGGTATAAGCAATAGGCAATACGGTATAAACAAATAACCCAAATGCGACTGCCATAAGTAGAATTGAAAGTATTAACATATCTGTTTCCTTAAGATATTTTGTGGCTTAACGACAATATGATGTCCCCGGACAGGCTGCAATAGCCGCTTTTTTGCAATCCTTGTTTTCAAAAGGACAATTTTTATTATCCACGCAGGTCACATCATACCAGCCCTGGTTAAACTCCGAATCAAAAGCACATTCAACTGTATCGGTAGGATGAAATTGCCTCCCATATCCTACCTGATCGCTAAAGGCCTTCCATCTTCCAGTGATTCCCCTGATGATATAGTCTTTAAAAATGAACATCGTTCCTACAATAATCGTTAAAACGACTACATATTCAATGGTTGAAAAACCTTTCTTGCTGAGAGGGCCTATCATGTGCACGTCCCCTCCGCAGCCTGCGCACAATTAGTTAAATAATCGACTGTAGCATCATTGCATTTCATAAATTTCAAATTCATATGATTGATCGTATCATCATAATAATATTTTGCACATGTGGATGTTTGAACACCCCGATCTAGTAAACTCTGGACTAAATTGTAACAGGTGGGGCGGACAATTGGATTATCGATCGGATTATCATTGATCATAAAGGCCCCATTAATGACACCGATTGAATCCGGAGAAAGGTCAGTATCAAAATTGGCGGGGTGCTTGCAGTCCACGTCTAATGTATTGCCGATCACAACAGGCGTCATTCCCGGTTTTCCAAAGCGAAACTTCCACAACAATTGTCCACTCGCAAGCTTGGCCCCAGGAGAGTCATGATCTTCATCCCATCTTGTCACTCTTGAAATAACCTGGCCGTCAGTTTCAACTAACGTGTAACATCTAACCCTGAATATATCGCGCCAAAAAACTCTCGTTTGTATCCATGGGAGAGTATCTGTTCCGCAACGGTTCCAGCACCGCTGAGGTGCAAATGCTTCTACACGAACAATGTGCCAATATCCTTCTTCAGGTGCGTTGCCAAACGGGCCCCGGCCAGCAACAGGCTTTGATTTCCATCCGTAAATGACGAAATTCTCCAGGCCTTTGGTTTTAAGCGACTTTTGCCGAGCACAGATGATTTTAGCTGCTGGTCCTCCGGCTGAACAATCTTCGCAACCTGTTCCCAACGGCACACCCGCCCTGCAAGGCGCCAAAAATTTATTCAAGTTATCATAAAAACCTAAAAACGCGTTGCGCGCATTTAACGCTCCGTCTCTGAGCGATGTTAAATCTAAAAGCCTGTCAGTAAAAATGGGTTCCTGGGCAGTTGCAGCTGTAAGAGCATCATCAATATTATCCTGAAAAGGCGTTGTGGGTGCTCCGGCTGGTTCGCAATAATTCGAAAGATCAAACTGGCGGTCTCTCTCGGTTCTAATTGAATCATAAAAAGCGTTTCCTGGAGCAAAATTTGTGCAATCCGGCGCTTGCGCAACCCCCGGAAGTCCCTGACAAATCGCCAGTGTTGTTCCAGTGCTTGTTTTGCAGCGACTGGTTAAACAATCCTGTAACCGTTGCGCCGTTTGGTAAGCTGTATTTTCCGCAGCATTCGCAGAACTATTCGGCAAGTTTATAACAGATCTGGGCAGGTTCAAACAATATTTGGCGTTGCACGTATAGGCTGTTGGTTGCTGCGTACAATGTGTTTTACAGGCGGTCAATTTAGCGACATTGTCCAAATTATAGTCCATACATGCAATGACATCATCAGTATTCCCCCAAAGAGAAGGTATATTTACACCATTCCGATCTTTAACACCGTGAGTAACATTCCAGCTGGCGAATGACCCGGAGCCGCGAGAATAATTTAAGTTAACAGACATATCGCCGGTTACGGGATCATAGGACACCACCGTTCCAGACATAAAGTTTGCGGCGTTGGCTGTGGAGGTGATCGATACGCTCTGATCCGGCATATAGGTAAGATTTGCTGCTATATTTAAATTAACCGTTCCGCTTCTAGCGATTGTCAAATTGTCGGTCGATGTTGAGGCATATTCCCCCTGAGAGGGCATGGAACTCAATTCTTTATAAGTAAAAGTATTGCGTGCCGTTGCCAGAGTAGGCATGCACCAACTATTGTTATTGACAAAAGGAGTGCGATAGAGCCAAGTATCAAGTAAATCTATCCAACCCCCAATCATACCTCGCCAAACAATGAGCGTACCGTCGGTCGGTCCATCGTAACACCAATCTTTTTGTGCTCCCACGCATTTAGGTGCAAGCCACTCAGCCAGCCCCGGATACCAGGAACCAAAATCTTTAGCCAAGTCCTCCGGTTCATTTTTCAGAAAACTCATGGAATATGCCAAAAAGTGTTTTAGTCCATAAACCAGATTATCGACGTTATCATCATGCCACAATGTAGGATCGTTAGAAGCTATACATCCGCAATTGGGAGGATTGCCTCCCACATATTGATTGGCACAATTACCTACAAAACTTATACAGTCGTTATATGGAAATACATTCGAACAATACTCATCCGCGCCTGGCTTCCAATACAGACCGTT
>JAEUSC010000417.1 GCA_016789035.1 Candidatus Omnitrophota bacterium | reverse complement strand
TTTCCTCAAGCTCGTGACAATGCACAGAAGCCTGTAAACCTTTTGGAAAAACACGCTGATCCATTCCGATTTACGTATACTGTGGACGGTGGAACCCTGTACCGGGGTGATAAGATTTCGACCGCTGAGAGGAATTCTTTAAATATGCAGCAAACCATTGGCTTGAAGGGAGAAACTCCTTATGGCTTTGCAGATGCGTCGGCGACGTATTATAAATTTGAACAGTCAACCGAGGCAACGAATTATACCGTCGGATTGAGTGGTGCAAAGGGGGCTGGGTTCACGTCGGTTAATGTTCGGGGTTACGACGCTGTGAAATATTTTTCTCCTCTTACTTTTCCTGGTCAGTATTTTCGCGGTTTCTTAATCGAAGGAAAGACTTTGGAGGAACGTTTGGGGTTGGTTTATCTGCGTGGGCAGGACCGGTTCACATACAGTTTTCTTGCTCCCGGACTTATTGAAACCAACAGGTCGTATATTGAGGCAGCCCGTGTGACTATTGATCCCAATGAGGAGAATCAGTACTCATTTAATTATGCCCGTGGATATGGTCCTGCTCGTCAGAATTATCTGAAGAATCAGGTGTACTCGGTAGAGGCTCAGCATCGGATCGATCCTCTTCTTTTAAGAGGAGAAGTAGCAACCAATACAGACAATTTGTCAGAAACGTTGTCAGCAAAGACTGGATCCTTAGGCCGATCTTTTTATGCAAATTTTAGGGAAATCGATAAAGATTTTACCACCATCACGAGCTTGCCGGCAAATCAGGGAGAAATCGGAGCGGACATAGGCACAGATTTGGATTTTGAGAAAACGCAAGTTCATACGAACCTGGATTTCTTTCGTGATCGATTGCTTCCTAATGAAGAGAATCCCAGGTCTTTAAACTATGACTGGAACGGGTCGGTGAATCATGCCCTGACGGATGATCTGAATTTTTTAACAGCGGCGTATTATCTAGATACGCCTGGACAATTAAGCCCGCGTAAGAATTTTCGTTGGATGAATACGCTTACGCAACGATTTAAGCTTTCTGCCGATCGTTATCTGCAGATTTTTGTGGGGGCTTCTTATCATCGTAATCGTCTGGAAGATCTTACAATAGCGGAATATAACCGCTATGCAGCAACGACCGGATTTCAAATTAATCTGATTCAGCATTTGAATTTCTTTGCAAATTATGAGTATTCTTGGCTGGATGAGCTTTCGCAGGCCCGGTTCAGTTATCCGAGCGTTTTTAATACAGGGCTAACCTATTCCAAGGAGTTGAATGAAAAACTTTCTGTCAATTCATCTTTGTATTACCGTGATGAACAGAACGCGGGTGGCACAAATAGTTTCCTGGCAGGCGAGGATAGTTTAACGGGAAGTGTCGGTTTTTCTTTGCGTCCCAGAGAAGGGACTGAATTGTTTTTAGACAGCCGATTGAGAAACGTTTGGGCTGAAAATCCTGAAAATCCTGCGTATACTGAGATTGATGTCCGTTGGGGATTACGCTCGGCCTGGGACTTGCCATTTTCCTGGAGTCCCTGGGGAACGGTGCAGGGGGTGGCGTTTAAAGATCTCAATACCAATGGAAAAAAAGATGCTGCGGAGCCTGGAATCAAAGATGTCAAGATTCATGTGGGTAATAGACTTGTGACCACGGATGATAAAGGTCATTATAAATTGAAATTAATGGCCAAGGAAGTCACCGTATCCGCGGAAGCCACCAGTGTTGCAAGCGGTTACGTTTTGACCACGCCTCCTATACAAAATATTGCGTTGCCCTATAAAGGAGTCGTCAATTTTGGCTTCACCAGTCAATCCGGAATTTATGGTCTTGTCTTTCATGATTTAAACGGCGATGAGATTCCCAATGAGGGGGATGAGTTTGTTCAAAATGTTAAAATTACTTTAGATGGAAAAGTTTCTCAACGGTCGGATTATGACGGCACGTACTTTTTTAAAGATGTTTCAAGCGGAAAGCACGTGATTCGTGTTGATGTTAATTCCCTGCCTTTAGAATATTTACCTCTCATTAAATTATCGCAGTCCATTGAAGTGACGGAGGGCACCATTTATATGTATCATGTCCCGCTCTCAAAAAGAAAGAATTAGTTTTAGTCAACGACGTAAGAGGCGATGAGTACCGGAATTTGGTCGCGCATTTCTGTTTGCAGATTCATGCGCGCAGTTGTTGCAGGAGAAATAGAAGTTTGAGTCTGAGCGGGGCTTACTTCGGGGGCGGCAGCATGTTCAGGGATTGTGACCGACAAGGTAAACCGGGTTGTTTGACTAACCCCTGCCCAGCAGTACACGGATGCCGTCAAGAATATTAACAGTATGATCCAATCCTGAGCCCTAAAAAACATAAACCCTCTTTGTTTATCCTGCTCAAAAGAGGGCTTTTTATTTTACGTGACAATCACGGCAACCAGACAACCATATCCATTAAGGAGGCAGGTTCACGGCTTTGTCTATTTCCCAAGTACATATGAGGGAAGATAGCCCTGAATATCAGGGGCCCTACTCTTTCGAGCAGTTTACCAAATTAAACTATAAAGAACGTTTTGTACCTATTTACTGAAATAAGTATACCTTACTCAGAGGGGAATACCAAGTTGACAATATTTCTGTAAACATTGTAATGATTAAAGTTAGGTGCTTTAATCAACAAATTTGTAAATGGATTGTGTTAGTTCTTGAAAAATGATTCTAATTACCAATAAGGCTGTCTTGACAAGGACAGAGTGCTAGTGTAACATACCGCATAATTTTTAGCCTGCAACTTACTTTGGAGAGGTGTCTGAGTGGTTGAAAGAGCACGCTTGGAAGGCGAGCTTTAAACGGCCATTTTAGAGACGAGACAAATTTAAGCCTTCAGTGAAAACTGCAGGTATTTTTTTTGCTTGACATAACCTAACTGTTAGGTTATACTTTGTTTGTAGTTAAGGAAAACAAATCAAACAAGGGGGGCGAAATGAACACCGAAACAATGACAATCGCAAAGACAATCCTGGAACAGATGGGTGGAAATAGATTTGCAATTATGACCGGAGCCAAGAATTTCGTAGCTCTTGGAAGTGTCCTGATGTTCTCACTTCCTTCCCGTTTCGCCAAGGATGGAATCAATAAGATCGAAATTAAGCTCAATGTTATGGATACCTACGATGTCAAATTCTATAAAGTTGCAAAATTTGATGCCGTAACGATCGCGTCATTTGAGCAAGTCTACGCTGAAGATCTTCAGAC
>JAEUSC010000358.1 GCA_016789035.1 Candidatus Omnitrophota bacterium | reverse complement strand
ATCGCGGGCGTCGTAATCGTGTGGGAAAAAATAGGAATCAGTCTTCAGTATTGGATTTAAATCAGGCATTTAACCATCCTGTTATTAAAATTCCGGCTTTTATAATGGCCAAACTTCAATTTCGATGCGTTCATCGGGACTTATTGCGATTTCCAAATTTCCCTTATGAATTAAGCGGTCATCTTTCCAGACAACCTTATTGAGCGCATCGCAAACTGATTTCGGGCAGTTAAACAGGTCCATACGTATGTGATTTATGAAAAAGAACGTCATTTTTACAAAGACCGGCTCTGTGAACATTTCCCACCTGTTTTTGTTCATCTGCTCTTTGGCCTGCAATTTAACATTGAACTCATAGGACTTGAATTTTTCCGATGTAAACGGACGGCGCGTACGAGGATTGAAAAACTTCTCGTTGTCTTTGCTTTTCGGCCGACCGTTTATGATCAATTTGATCATTGAGCTTCCTTCACGATCTGTTTTCTTAGATCATCGGCGTTGATAACGATTTCATCAGATACCGTTTTGAGAATTTCCATCTCCTTGGTGAAGACATGAAGGGCATGAACGACATTATTGATGCTCTTGGTGGCACGTTTTTCGCGTTCTTCAACGGGATCGACCTGCTTTCTCTCTTTGATCAGGGCGGTCAATTCTTTTGCAACCAATCCTTCGTGTTTTCCCTTTTGAAATACGTTGCTGCGCAGCTTGGCGTAATCTTCACGGGTCAAATCTTTGTGTGCTCTGGCCTTGCGCAGAACATCCAGAGCATCAACCCCGGGAATATTGGCGGCTTCTATTCCATCCGATTCGGTGATATCTAAATATTTCGGTTCGGATTGCTCAACAAAGAAGTATGTCTTAATCAGCTTCATGGCCAGGCTTTTTTTCATGCCCAATTCTTGCCCTAAATACTGCTCAAATTCCTCATACCCCCATGCGTGATAGCTTTTGTCTCGCCAAATTGAATAGAGAGCCTGTGCAAGCGGAATCCAGGCCTGTTTAAAGACCATTGCCTGAGTTGATGCCAAATTTCTTAAATCTGTTGTATCTGCCTTGACCACCATTTAACCCCTCCTGTTTTTTTTTAATCTATAAAAGGATGGCATTCACCATCGTAACTAAGTTGCTGCGCACGCTCTTTGTTGATCCGTTTCGCCATCCTGCGGATTGTCTTTTCCTGTTTGGGCGTGAATGGATCAGGATTTTTAATCGCTTTAACGTTTTCTTCTTCGGTACGGCTATTTAATACATTGACCATGATTTCAACAGGAGATGTTCTCAATTTGATTGCCTTTCGATTTTGTAGCGCATTTTTACCCTCTTATATATCGCGCGTTTTTCATCGGATAAAATTTGTCCGTTTGAAGGGTTTCTAAAAATGTTTCGATCACGGATACTGAAATCACCGTAAACTTCCCTTCGTATTTTTTTTGCCACTCTCCCGTTCATAAAATTTGCCCCTTTCTTACCCATAACGATTTAGTTAAAAAATAAAATGCATCTTCTCTTTTATTAAAATATATAATCTCTAAGCTTTTATGTTCGTCATACGGCCAATATTCACCGTGCCTTACAAATTTCCAGGTGAAAATCATGTACCTTCTTTTGATTGCCCATCCGGTCATGTAACGAACGATTTTGAATCTGATCATGTTTTATATCCCTTAATTAGATGAGTTTGGCTTGACGAAAAGGTACTCTTCGGCAGTTGAATCAACAAATCTGCGCATGACCCGGTATTCGTAGAGGCCGCTTTTCCTTTCGCCCCTCCGCCGGCGTTGCACGTCATAGAATCCAAATCGTGGCTTTCTGAGATGACGAAGCTGCGCAGATATTGAAGCCTGCGGGAAACCAGTTTCTCTTTCGATATCCTCAAGAGTTCTCCACTGATGATCACTCATTAAATGGAATATCGTTCCAATCTGCTTTGATAACCGATCTTGGTCGAAAGCCGGATCATATGCCGGACCGCTGAATCTAAGCTCGAGTTGTGCTGTCATTCTCAATCCTTTGTTACGGTTTTTAAGGTCGGATAAATCTCACCGTATACAAACACCCACTTGATTCCCAAATGCTTGACCGATTCTTGTCCATTGGCGATCAAGACTGCTTCACTTCCTATGCGATAAAGCCATGAATAAAGGCCTTCATTCTCATTTTTTGTTTTATGCCATATTTGTCTGACTCTCAAAGAGGCGGAGTCAATGGCGTGTCCGCTGATTTCGAGACGATCTGGGGTTGTTGTTCCGCGACGCTCAAGCTCGGCTTGTGCAATTTCCTTGTTCTTCGTACCAAATTTCTCATCATTGGGCTGATTAATTAGCCACTTGAGATAGGAAACCGGAACCCGCGTCCATCGTTCGCCTTTGTGTTTTCCGAATTCGATAATAAGGTTGTGTGTGTTTATGGTCATGGCTTTAAAACCAGCTCTGAGAAGTGGATCGGGGCTGAAAGAACTTTTGTCGATTTGCAATAATCACACTTCTGACATCGATCGGGTTCAGCAGTACCCGATTTGAGGTCAGCGATCCTTTTGACATTTGGTTCAATGGTGGAAAGAGCATCATCAAGGTCACTTTGTTTGAAACCAATAATCTCAATGTCTGTCACCGCTTCCTTGGATGCTGCCGCGATAAA
>JAEUSC010000043.1 GCA_016789035.1 Candidatus Omnitrophota bacterium | reverse complement strand
CCCGGGGGAATGACCACATCGGAATCTCTAGCCAAAGGGCTTCCGATGATCATTGTGAATCCCATTCCGGGTCAAGAAATGTTAAATACGGACTTTCTTATCAAAAAAGGAATTGCCCTGCGGGTGGATGATGTTGATCAGATTGCCCACGAAGTACAGGATTTATTAAGTTCTCCCCAACGGCTTGCTTCTATGCGTAAGGCTGCTTATGACCATGGCAGGCCTTCTGCAGCCAAAGATATTGCAGACTTGGTCGTTTCCCTGCCGCCTCAAACCATGGCGCTGGCAGGATCTAAATAATCCAACGTTTTATTAAGCCATGTTGAGATTTTTACTTTATAAAATAGGACAATGGATTGTAAATTTCCTTCCCTTGCAAGTTGCTTATGCTTTCGCGCGATGCCTTTCTGACTTGCAGTATGCCGTTTCTTTTGTTGATAGGCGCAATGTACGGGCCAATATCTGCAAGATCCTAAATCAAGACAAAGTTGATGAGAAGCTTGTGCGAGATGTGTTTCGTAACTTTGGCCGTTATTTGGTTGAGTTTTTTCGGATGGTCAAGGATGTTGATGATAGTTTTATCGCAAAGAAGGTAAAATGCGAGGGGTTGGACCACATGAAGGAAGTTTTGGCCCGAGGCAAGGGTGCCATTGTTGTGACCGCGCATATCGGCAACTGGGAGCTGGGCGGAAATGTTATGCGTAAATTAGGGTTTCCGGTTCTTGCCGTTGCTTTACCGCATAAACACAATCTGGTTAATGATCTTTTTAATCAGCAGCGCGAAAAATGCGGCATCTCTGTTGTTTCGCCTCAGAATGCCGTCCGCAAGTTTTTGGAGAAACTTAAGGAAAATGAATCGGTTGCGCTTGTAGCTGACCGCGACTTTGGAACGCACGGGGTTGTTATGAATTTCTTGGGATATCCGACGTTGTTGCCCAAGGGGCCGGCAGTTCTTTCTATTAAAACCGGTGCTGGCATTATTCCTTCATTTTTTTTGTACAATGAGGATGGTGGTTATACGTTATCATTTTATCCGCCAGTTTATCCGCCTGTTGTTGGTGATCAAATCGTGTCCGATGATGTTCTAAAGACAACGATCAGCCGATATATCACTGTGGTTGAAGAAAAAATCAGGCGGTTTCCGGGGCAGTGGTTGATGTTTCGGGAGTTTTGGATCAAATGAAAATCTGTGTCTTGATCCCTTGCCATAATGAGGCCCAGGCCATTGGCCGATTAGTTGAACAAGTCAAACATCTTGGGCTGGATGTTGTTGTTGTCAATGACGGTTCAACGGATGCCACCGGCTCAATTGCCGAAAGCAAGAAGGCGCGCGTGATTACCATTTCTCCGTGTGGAGGAAAAGGTAATGCGTTACGAAAGGGATTTGAATATATCCTTTCACAGGTATACGATGCGCTTATCATTATGGACGGTGATGGCCAGCATTCTCCGGAGGATTTACCGGCATTTATTGAACACTACAAAACGACCCGGGCCAGTGTGATTAACGGAAATCGTATGGCCAATAACCGGAATATGCCTTTTGTCCGTAAGATGACAAATGTTGTTATGTCTTGGATGATTTCTTTGGTATGCCGGCAAAGAGTTGCAGATTCGCAGTGCGGCTATCGTCTCATTAGCTGCGAAGTTCTGCGTAATATCAAGCTTAATTCAACCAATTTTGAGATTGAGTCGGAAATTTTGATCAAAGCCAGTAAAAAGGGTCTTAAGATTGACTCGGTTCCTGTTCAAACCATATATGAAGATGAGCAAAGCAAAATTCGACCGGTCAAAGATACTATTCGTTTTTTCAAATATCTACTGCGGGAGCTAAGATCTGATGATTAAGAAGTTATTTTGTAAGGAAGATCTTTTCTATGCGGCGTTGCTTATTTCGCTTTTCGTTCATTTGACTGTTGTGGGAGGTTCCGCAATTATCAAGGGTAAGAGTACTGCGCTTGTGAGAAAAAAGAAAATAGAAGTCGTATACAAAACCATCAAGCCTCAGCCTCAGACAAAACGGCGTCAGGACAAGTCCGTTGATAAGGCGGCAAAGGCGGAAAAGATCACTCTGACAGATTCCTTGTCTTCAGTCGCGCTGGTTAAAGAACATATTGAAAAGCCGGATGCCTTAAAGATGTATGAACGTACTCCGGAAAAAGTAAGGTCATTTAACGCGATGGCCAAAAAGACTGTGTATGTCCCGGCGGTCCAGTCTGAAAAAATCAATAACCCGAATTATGCGAATTATTATTCCTTGGTCAGGGCAAGAATTAAGCAGCGCGCGTACTTTAACTATTCGGATAACTATATCGGGGAGGTTTATTTAACTTTTATTTTGACTAACGATGGAGTATTAAAGGAGCTGCAGATTCTGGAAAACCGGACAACGGCCCAGCAGTTTTTACGCACGATAGGTTTAAAGAGCGTAAAAGAAGCTGCTCCTTTTCCGCCGTTTCCTAAAGAGCTCAACTATCCTGAATTAACATTTAATGTTGTGATTTCTTTTCAAATGAAAGATGAGGCTTATGCGGGGAATTGACAGTGTAAACCCGCAATGTTAAGGTAGCTGGGTCTCAATTTTTAATCAGATGTGATAACAAAGGGGTTAGGGATGGATAGCGATAAATTTATTGATGAATCCTGGAAGAATTCAGTCGAAAATGAAAAGGTCCATATCTTTGGGCAGGAAGAAACTGAGGGTCAAGCGCCGGCTCAGGGCGATCAGGGAGAAGAGCTGAATTTCTCTAATTATGTGGCAAGCCTTGGCTTTCAGGCTTTGATTTTTATGGGTGAGATTCCCAACCCGGTCACCGAACAGCCAGAAAAGAATTTATCTCAGTCCAAATTTTTGATTGATACGCTGATATTGCTTCGTGAAAAAACCAAGGGGAATCTGACGGAACAGGAAGATAAGCTTCTTAATGGGGCGATCTACGAATTACAGGTGAAATTCATGGAGGTTTTAAAAAGGGAAAATGGTGGCGAGATTACGGGATAATCGAGCGTAGCCGTTGAGTTTTTATTATGATTGATAAGGATTTATTAGCAATATTGGCGTGTCCGGCTTGCCAGGGGAAAGTGTCCTGCGTCGAAGAAAAGATTGTTTGTCAGGAGTGCCACAGAAAGTATCCCATTAAAAACGGCATACCGGTTTTGTTAGTTGATGAAGCCGAAAAATAAAAATACGGGGTGCTTAGCCCATAGTTTGATAAAACGGAGGTCTCTTTGAGAAAGATACTTGTCATCCATGGCCCGAATCTGAACTTGCTTGGCCAGCGTGAGACGGAAATTTACGGCAAAATCACCCTTTCTGAGATTAACGATCGGTTAAACAAGCTGGCCAGTTCGCAAGGATTTCAGTTGGAAATCCTGCAGTCCAATCATGAAGGTAATATTGTGGACGCTATCGGACAGTCCGCTAATCATTTTTCGGCTATATTGATCAATCCTGCCGCTTATACACACACCAGCATTGCGATTCGCGATGCCTTATCTGCGGTAAAAATTCCTGCCGTTGAAGTTCACCTTTCCAATATCTATAAACGGGAAGATTTTCGTCAGAAATCGCTAACGGCGCCTGCCACCCATGGACAAATCACCGGACTGGGGGTAGATAGTTACTGCCTGGGCCTGCAAGCGTTAATTAATTTAACTCAGTAGGTTGATCCTAACTATGGCAAACCCGCGCCTTCAGAGGTTATTGGATAAGTTTCGAAAAGTAGAAATCGATGCTTTTTTAGTTACAAAGGACGTCAATATTACCTATTTGACGCAATTTCAGGCCAGTGAGTCGTGGCTTCTAGTAACTAAGAAAGGAAGTTTTTATATTACGGATTTTCGCTATATACTCGAGGCCGAAAAAGGACTCAAAGGAATATCGATTAAGAAATATGATCGCTCTATGCAGCACACGGTCTTTGAGTTGCTGTTAGACCTGGGTCTTAAAAGATTGGGTTTTGACGAACGGCACCTTTCCCTTGCAGGGTTCAAAAATATCCAAAAGGAATGCCCAAAAACCATTGTCTTGATTGGCCTTTGCGACGTGGTAGAAGAGATCCGCGAAATCAAAGAAAAGGCAGAGGTAGACGCCATCCGTGGCTGTCTTAAGCTGCACCATCAGGCAATCAAGTTTCTCCGTCAAACGATCAAACCGGGCATAACTGAGTTTCAGGTTTTGGATCAGTTGGAAGCCTTCGTGAAGGCCCGCCGGGCGGGGTTTTCCTTCCCATCGATTATTGCGTCTGGCCCCAACTCCTGCTTTCCTCATGCGAGGGTTAGCCGTCGGAAGATCAAAAACAATGAACCTGTTCTTATTGATACTGGTATTGATATTAATGGATATAAGTCCGACTTGACACGGGTAGTGCTTTTGGGTAAAATACCGCCTCTTGTTCGGGAAGTGTCTGAAATTGTAAAGGATGCGCAACTCAAAGCCATTGCCGTTATCAAGGCGGGGGTACCCGTTGCCGTCGCCGACCAGGAGGCTCGAAACCACTTTAAGAAGTTTGATTTAGAGCAGTATTTTGGTCATTCCCTGGGACATGGGGTGGGTTTGGAGATCCATGAATCTCCCAGGCTATCAGTTAAAAGCCAGGCGGTTTTCAAAAGCGGGATGGTAGTGACAGTCGAACCTGCCGTTTATCTTCCGCATAAGTTTGGGGTCAGGATTGAAGATATGGTTTTAGTAACAGAAAAAGGATGTGAGGTTTTAAGTGATCAGACAGCGTGAAATTACTGAAGTATGCAATGGCATGGGGTTGGCCATCAACGGCGATGTGTACTTGATCGTCGAATTCAATCATGTCAAACCCGCAAAAGGTTCTGCCTTTGTTCGTATCAAAATGAAAAGCATTAAAAATGAGAGTGTACTTGAGCGTACCTACCGGACAGCCGAACGGTTGGAGGAGGCTGTTTTGGAATTCCGCCGTTTGCAGTATCTGTATAACGGAGGTGACGGTTATCATTTCATGGATCAAACATCTTTTGAAGAAACCGTGGTTTCTGCGGAAATGTTGGGTCGTGGAGTGTCTTATCTTCAAGATAATATTGAAGCTCAAGGAGTTTTTAATGGCGAAAAGCTCTTGAAGGTTGAGATTCCCAATTTTATTATCGCCACGATCATCGAAGCAGATTTGGGGCTTAAAGGAGATTCTTCCCGGGCTGGTACAAAGCCTGCTAAGATCGATACAGGTGCCACGGTACAAGTTCCTTTGTTTATTGAAGTCGGAGAGGTTGTCAAAATTGATACTCGCGACGGAACCTACGTTGAAAGGGCGAAGAAATGAACCTAAAGGAAATCAAGGAAATCATCGGCTTGATGAATGAGAATGATCTGGCTGAGATTGAAATTGAGAGGGATGGTCTTAAGCTTAAGCTTAAGAAATCCGTATTAGAATCTTCGTTAGTCATGCCGTCAGCCCCGGTCAAATATAGCCTCGAAAAAATTCCTACCCCAACCACAAATCATGAACCCGTCTCTGCTGGTGAACCCTCTAAAAAAGGCGGCGCAGAGATCAAATCTCCCATGGTTGGAACGTTTTACCGTTCTCCTTCACCGGAAGCGCCTCCATTCGTTGAGATCGGCCAGATGGTCGAAGTCGGCCAAGTGGTCTGCATTGTTGAAGCCATGAAATTAATGAACGAGATAAAATCGGAAGTCCGCGGTAAAATCAAAGAAGCTGTTGTTGATAATGCTGAACCTGTGGAGTTTGGACAGGCGCTTTTTATTGTCGAACCTGTATAGGAGACCTGAGACGGAAGCCCTAGACCAAACCCGAAGAAGTGTTTCTTTGGTTGTAAGTCGTGCGGTCTTCAGTCCTTAAAGATATGTTTTCTAAAATATTAATTGCGAACCGTGGTGAAATTGCCTTAAGAATTATCCGGGCTTGCCGGGAAATGAATATCCGTACTGTTGCCGTTTATTCGGAAGTTGATCGTAACTCCCTGCACGTTCGTTTTGCAGATGAGGCCGTCTGTATTGGTAAGGCCACAGGCGCAGAATCCTATTTAAGTATTCCGGCGATCATTTCCGCGGCTGAAATCACGGACGTGGAGGCGATTCATCCGGGTTACGGCTTTCTTTCTGAGAATGCGCATTTTGCAGAAGTTTGTGAATCCTGTCATATCCGGTTTATCGGTCCGACTCCCGAGGCTATTCGTAAAATGGGTGATAAGATCATTGCTAAGGAAACCGTCAAGAAGTTAGGCGTTCCGCTAACTCCTGGCGGCAACGGCATTATTACAACGCAAGACGAAGCCATAAAAGTTGCGCAAAAGATCAAATATCCCGTCATCATCAAAGCCGCAGCCGGCGGTGGCGGCAAAGGGATGCGGGTTTGTCATAATGATGTTTCACTGGTGAATTATTTTAAACTGGCCCAAACTGAAGCCGAGGCCAATTTCGGGCGGGCGGATGTTTACATTGAAAAATACATTGAGGGGCCCCGTCACGTGGAGATTCAAGTTCTTGCGGACCATCATGGAAATATTATTCATTTAGGGGAAAGAGATTGCAGTGTTCAAAGACGCCATCAAAAGTTAATCGAGGAGTCTCCATCTCCCGCCTTAAATGAATCGCTTCGAAAGAAGATGGGGGACGCCGCTGTGAAGGCAGCCAAAAGTGTTAATTATCGTGGTGTGGGAACTGTTGAATTCCTATTAGATAACAAGGGCAATTTCTATTTTATGGAAATGAATACCCGCATTCAGGTGGAGCATCCGGTAACGGAGATGGTGACCGGTGTTGACTTGATCAAAGAGCAGATCAAAGTGGCATTCGGAGAAAAGTTAAAGATCAAGCAGGATCAGGTGAAGTTCTCTGGCCATGCGATAGAATGCCGGATCAACGCCGAAGATCCTGAAAATAATTTTATGCCTTGTCCTGGGAAAATTGAGGAGCTTAACCTCCCGGGTGGCCCGAATGTCCGGATCGATACGCATATTTATCCGGGATATAAAATCAGCCCTTATTACGATTCCATGGTTGCTAAATTGATTGTTCATGGAAAGACCCGCAAGGATGCCATTACAACCATGAAGCGGGCCCTGGATGAGTTTTATATTAGTCCGATTAAGTCAACCATCAGTTTGCAGCAGAAAATCATGAGCCATCCGAAGTTTATTTCGGGAGAAGTAACAACGCACTTTCTTGAGGAAATGGGCCGCATCGAAGAAAAGGAAGTGGTGGGAGGGCGTTCATGAACAATGAAAACAAAGTGGATCTTGGTTTTGTGCAAATTCATAAGAAGGTCATTGGGGATATTGCTGTGTCTTCGCTTCGAGAAGTTTCTGGCGTGCGACTTGCCACATTTGGAATTATTAGCAAAGCGTGTGAATGGATCGGACGTAAGAATTATCCCAGTGTTCATGTAACCATAGATCAGGATGATCAGGTCAGTGTTGAAATTAAGGTTGCTATTGATTACGGTTTAAATGTGCCCGATGTCGCCCGGCAGGTTCAGGACGTGATTCGTGCTGCCGTGGAACGTGCGGTTGATATTAATTTGAAGGAAATCAACGTCAACATTCAAGCCATTGAAAGGAGCGCCTAATGTGGTTTCTGACCCGGTTGGCCGTATTTTTTTATCTGGCGATCATTCTTTCCACCGGTGTGTTTTGTATTTCGTACTTTACAGGTATCATTACGTTTGACGTTGCCGTTAAGCTGTTAAAACAGATTTCTTTCGATCAAAAATTATCCACCATTCTGACGGTCATCGTCGGTTTCATCATGTTGGTCAGTCTTTTTTTGGCCAACCTCATTTATGCCCGTCGGCAAAGAGAACGCACGATTGCTTTTGATAATCCGTCCGGCCCGGTAAGTGTTTCATTAAATGCAATTGAAGATTTGATGCGCCGCATTGCTGTTCGTGTTCCGGAAATCAAAGAAATTCGTCCGTCCATTGCAGCTACAAAAAAGGGGCTGGATGTTGAAATTCGGTTGATCTTAAAGACGGATGTTAATATTCCGGAAATGACGTCAAAACTGCAGGAAATGATTCGCAGTAAAATTCAAGATGTGGTTGGTCTGGATGGAAAGATTGATATTCGTATCCACATCATTAAAATTATCTCCGATGATTTAAAATCAAAGAAAGATAAAAGTAAAACAGACATTGATGTTGACACGCCAGCCGTTCCTTTTAGAGGCTACAGGGCATAACTTTTTACCATATTAATCATTCAGATAGGTCTTTATGAGAAAAATTGGGGTCTTAACGGGCGGCGCAGATTGTCCAGGGCTTAATTCCGCAATCCGGGCCATTGTCCGCAAGGGTGTGCAGGAAGGTTATGTTGTCACGGGGATAAAAAATGGTTGGGTTGGTCTTATTGAGAATGATACGCGTATTCTGGATCTTCGGTCCACCTCTGGCATTCTGGACCGCGGCGGTACTATTTTAGGCACCTCCCGCGTCAACCCGTTGGATAATCCCGACCATCTGCAACTCATAAAAGAAAATTATAAACGAAGTGGTTTTGATGCGCTTATTACCGTCGGGGGAGAGGAGACCTTAAAAATAGCCCTCTCCCTTCATAAGAAAGGTATTATCCGTGTTGTAGCTGTTCCCAAATCCATTGATAACGCTCTCTCAGGGACGGATTACGCTTTCGGTTTTGACACAGCAGTTAATATTGCCACTCAGTGCATTGACAGGTTGCATACGACGGCCGAATCGCATCACCGCATAATGGTTATTGAGGTCATGGGTTTATATACCGGATGGATTGCCGTGCAAGCCGGTCTTGCGGGCGGTGCGGATATCATTCTCATTCCTGAAATTCCTGTGAACGTAGAAGAAGTTTGTGAATCTTTGAAAGAACGGCATCGCCGGGGGAAGAACTTTAGCATTATTGTGATTTCCGAAGGGACGAAAATTAATGGAGTTCCCTTGCGGCAGAACGCTCCTGGCGAAAAACGAAGGTTTGGAAGCGTTGGGGAAGTTCTTGCCAAGATGATCGAAGATGACACCGGGTATGAAACACGTGTCAGTGTTTTGGGATATATTCAACGCGGCGGAAGTCCGACGGCATTTGATCGTATTCTAAGCGCCCGCTTTGGGGTCAAGGCGGTTGAGCTCATCAAAGAAGGGAAGTTTGGAAAGATGGTGAGCCTTCGCGATAATAAAATTAGATATGTGGATATTGAAGAGGCTGTCAGTGAGCGAAAGACTGTGGATATGGATCTTTTTGCCATCGCTGAGGTTTTTTCTTCAACAAAATAGAGAATTGATGGAACAGTTAATTGAACAAATTTTTCAGGAGTCGATTGCCGTTAAGCAGGCGACACTCAAAGTGCTCAAGCCTGCGATAGCCGAGGCGGCTTCTGTCATTATTGCTGCATTAAAGAATGAACGCAGACTATATTTTTTTGGCAACGGCGGCTCAGCGGCCGATAGTCAGCACATTGCTGCCGAATTCATCGGCCGATTTATGAAAGAGCGTCGATCTTTGCCCGCCATTGCATTAACGACGGACTCTTCAATTTTGACAGCGCTGGGGAATGATTATTCGTTTGATATTATTTTTTCGCGCCAGTTGGAAGGTTTAGGAAGGCCAGGCGATGTGGCATTCGGAATTTCGACGAGCGGTAATTCCAAGAATGTCATTGAAGGAATCAATAAGGCCAGGTCCTTGGGTATGAAAACGATTGGGCTATTGGGTTGCGACGGAGGAAAGCTTGCGGCGTTATGTGACGTAGCTTTGATCGTTCCTTCGAAAGTTACCGCGCGCATTCAGGAATCGCAGTTATGTGTGGCGCATACGATTTGTCAGTTGGCAGAAGACGCGTTGTTTTAACTTGGCAGAGGTCAGAGTGAGTATCCGCTCAAAGATCATAGGTCTTTCTCAGCTTAAAAAGGAAGTCGTCCGATTACGAAAGGCCGGCAAGACGGTTGCCTTTACTAACGGATGCTTTGATATTTTGCATTATGGACATGTGACCTATTTAGAAAAGGCGAAAAAGAAAGACCGGATTTTAATTTTAGGTTTGAACAGTGATGAATCGATTCGTCGATTGAAAGGCCCAGATCGACCGGTTAATCCGCAGCAAGCGCGTGCCGCGGTGGTTGCCGCTTTGCAAAGTGTGGATTTTGTCACGGTCTTTACACAGGACACTCCTCTTAAATTGATCCAGGCCGTCCTTCCGGATGTTCTTATCAAGGGGGCAGATTGGAAAGGCAAAGTCGTTGTTGGAGCAGACGAAGTTAAAGCCAACGGCGGAAAAGTAGAATTTATCAAGTTTGTTGATCATTTCTCAACGACGGGCATTATTCAAACGATTAAAAGTCAACGCAAGTGATGTGATGTATGGGCGGTTCCGATAAGAAATTGATCCGGATCATTGATGCCAATTTTAACAGGGCCAAGGAGGGTTTGCGGGTCTGTGAGGATGTTTGTCGATATGCATGGGATAGGACGTCCGAAACTAAGGTTTTAAAAAAAATTCGACATGATCTGTCCTCCGCCATTGAACCTGTAGGAGTATCCAAATTATTGGAGTCTCGCGATGTTCACGGGGACGTTGGGCGTCCGTCATCGAAAAGTGAATT
>JAEUSC010000338.1 GCA_016789035.1 Candidatus Omnitrophota bacterium | reverse complement strand
TTAAAAACGGCATGACCATCCCCACACACGCAAAGATGATGTGAAATCCTAAAGAAACAGACATTTGAAGACGGGCTGAAAGAAGATCAGTCATGCAAGAGCTTAACTCCACAATTAACGAAATGGCTAATCAGGGATATTGTAATAGTGCGTATTCTAACCGAATTTTCCCATTTTTAAAAATAATCTCATTTCGAAATAACCCGACCTTCCGCATATTCCTTGAACCGCCGCAAATCCTCTTCGAGATCCTTCTGGGGATTTTCAAAAAGATGCGCTGCCATTTTACCCAGCGCTCCGGCGGGAGGAACATACTGCATATGCACCGTAACGTCGGTCTCATTGTCATTAAGCTGATTAAAAGTGACCTGGCCGCTGGTTTTCAGGTCGCGGGAAATACTGCTCCAGGCGATGCGTTTGTTTTCGATCACGTCCGTCATCTTGGCTGTCCATTCCAAACACTTTCCCATGTGCTCACGCATCGTCCAATGACTCGTATGGCCTTCCACCCGGCGCACAGACTTGATATTTTTCATAAACTTCGGAAACTGTTCGAAGTCTTTCCAAAGTGCAAAGACATCGTTCGCAGGGGCCTTCACAATAATATTTTTGATCATTTTCTCCGGCATAAACATCTCCTTTCATAACTGACGTATGAATATACCGAAGCTGGGATGAATAGCGCATGAAAATGGTATTAAAACGGATGGTTCCATAAAAAACAAAAGGACAATCCTTATCGAATTGTCCTTTTTATAACAACAGCTAAAAAACTAGGGTTCTGCTTTCGCTTCCTCTTGGGTGCCCTGCCAGGGATTAAGCTGGGATTTGTCCTGTCCGCCGATTTCACTGGCACTGTAAATACCACCGAGATCGTCCGGCTTTTCTTCCCAATCCTGTCTTTGCTGAGCATCGGGATATAAAATTTCTTCGGAATAATCTTGACGTTGACCGATCAGTTTTCGCTTCGCTCGTTTCATACTCCCTCCTTTTTTAATAAATTTTAACGGAACGAGCATTAAACAAAGGTGAAAATTGAATTAACAAAATATTTCACTCCTGCTTTTAAAAATATTCTTGGCAACCACCTTTATTCAATCTATGAATATTTCCGTCTCCGCATTAAGATGAGGGTTATTTACCGCGTCTCCGGCCTGTTCCTGGAAATGACCCAATAAATCTTTAGGGTGCGAAAAATCAAACACGAATTCCAACTGCTGCTGATGAAGAACCAAATCCCTGATTTCCTTCAAATTAAATCCAAACGGTGCAAATAAAACAGCCAAAGCCCGGATGACCATGGTGGAATACTTTTTCCGGTCCGGCTGCCCTCCATATTCATCCACCAAGACCGGGCCATGTTGTGAATGGATATACCGGATCCAGTGGCCGGGCTCCACCTTTACGCCCCGGGATTGCATCTTATCAACGATAATTTTCTGCGGGATATTATGCTTGTAATCGGTACGGCTGACTTTAATCAGAACAACCAAAAGCGATGGTTTGATCGTTGATAAATGACTCAAGACCTCCCGTGCATATTGGCACGCCAAAGGCACGCGACTCTGAATTTGATCGAACGTGGTACAACCTTTCATGAGCGCAATCGCCTCATTTTGCACGGCCTGCACAACAGGCGGCACCCCTTTCTGCCTCACTTCAAGCCCGCGCACTTTGACCGCGCCGTTATCAAAGACACCAAAGTAGGTTGCGGGCAACGCGCGTGAGGGATCCACCCGGCTGTTTAAAAACACAATCCATTGAAAAACCCCTTCCAGGGCAATCGGGATTTGAATTTTATCTTCGAGCTCCTTTCGAAAGGATTCGATGTCCTCGCGCGTCATGCAAGGTTTTGTAATGTAAAGGCAATCCACGATCGCATGAATGACTTCAAAACCGCGCGCTTCAGCCATATGCATGCATTGCAAAATGGTTTGACGCGCGAAGGCGCAGATCGCCATGTGGCTGGTGGGAATTCCCAGCTTAAACTCCCGGTAGCGCAAATATCCGTAACAACTGACCAGCACCCATTTCAGACCCGCAGCCCGACGGTTATTCTCCGGCGAAGGATTTCTCTTATAATGCATGCGGCGGTCAATGAAAGGTTTTAAGGCGCGAGGGATTAATCCTTTTTCTTTGAGGGAAGTCTCAATCGGAAGATCCGGGACCTCTTCAAACGGTCCCTCATCACAAAGAATGGTGTCCGCGGAAATATTATGGTTATAAATCAGCCACGGAAACATGGATATAAAATCCAGCTCCGCCACATTCTGATGAAAACCTATTTTGGGATCGATCGTTAATCCGCCGGCATCGCCTTTAAGCATATGAAACATCGAAATCGGCGGTTCAATGGGTTTTTCCTTGTAAGCCACAATCATCCCCTCTTGAATCATCAGCCGCACAAGCGAAGACTGAAATACGGCCCCGAAACTGCGGCCCGCGGTCTGCTGAAAACCCATACCGGAGAGCTCCACCATCTCAATAATACCGTCAGTATCACAGGCCGATCCGACGGGCGTTGTCGTATCAACCAAAAACCTGCCGTGTAAATAACACGGATAATCTTGATACCGAACCTGATTGTAACTCCAGTAAGATCGCCCGCCTTTGAATTTCAATCCATAATGATCAAAACGATTCATGGCGCAGGTAAAATTGTGTTTTCTCAGACGGGAGGACAAAAACGGGATCAACGCATAACCGCGCTCAGTGATAATGACATCAGGATCAAGTTTATTAAAACGGTCCATAAACTCTGTAAGCACATCAATCTCCCGCCCCTTGATTTCCTCCCCATTAAAGATAATGCGTTGCAGCAAACAATCGAAATGCTGACTGACCGGGCGGCTGGAGAAGATTTCCAGTGTTAAATCGCGCAGCGCCAATGAACCACAATCTTTCGCAGGTTCGATGCGTTTTTCATCGAGATAAACCCACTGAAACGGCTGCAGCCGGCGCTCATAGAGAAACATTTGTTCAGGTTTAATGTCCGCGTTATACAACGTCACACGGTGCTTGGTGATACGCTCAATCAAGCGGATAAACGATTCGAATTGCTCGATCTGAGGCACTTTGATTTGAAGGACAAATTTATGGCCGGACCATA
>JAEUSC010000286.1 GCA_016789035.1 Candidatus Omnitrophota bacterium | reverse complement strand
GAAAAGGCTTTAGAAGAGCTCTTTGCTAAGGCAGATGAATCTATCAAAGAGGGCTATAGCATTCTTATTCTTTCTGACCGTCAGATGAGTGCAAAGAATATTGCCATGCCGTCGTTGCTGGCTTGCGCAGGTTTGCATCATCATTTGATTCGTCAGGGAACACGGACACGGGTCAGTCTGGTTTTAGAAACAGCTGAAGCTAGAGAAATGCATCACTTTGCGGTTTTGATCGGATATGGCGCAAACGCGGTTAATCCTTATTTAGCGTTTGAAACCATTGAAGACCAAATTAACAAGGGACTCTATCCCTCGGATCTGACTATTAAGGATGCGCAGAAGAATTTTATCAAGTCTTGCCGTAAAGGGCTCTTTAAGATTATTTCTAAGATGGGGATTTCAACAATTCAATCTTACTGCGGGGCACAGATTTTCGAAGCCGTTGGTTTGGCTTCAGAATTTGTTGATAAATATTTTACAGCGACTCCTTCCCGGATTGGCGGAATCGGTCTTTTGACGGTGGCTCAAGAGATGCATAAGCGTCATAATTTTGCCTATGCGCCGCAAGCTGATCATGATGACTTATTGGATGAAGGTGGAGATTATCATTGGCGCAAGGAAGGTGAATTTCACCAGTTAAATCCGCAGACCATTGCCTTATTACAGCATTCGGTGCGTTCCGGAGATTTTAATATTTTTAAGCGATATGCCAAGCTGGTCAATGAGCAGACAGTAAAATTGGCGAATATCCGCGGGTTGTTAAAATTTAAGAAGGGTAAAGCGATTTCTATCGACCAGGTTGAACCGGCCAGCGATATTTTGAAACGTTTTGCGACGGGCGCGATGAGCTATGGATCGATTTCCAAAGAGGCTCACGAGACATTGGCTATCGCCATGAATCGTCTGGGAGGATTTTCAAATACAGGCGAAGGCGGAGAAGATCCTGATCGTTTCAAAAAGGACGCCAATGGCGATTGGCGTCGCAGCCGCATCAAGCAGGTTGCACAAGGACGTTTTGGCGTGACAATTGAATATCTGGTCAATGCTGATCAACTCCAAATTAAAATGGCCCAGGGGGCAAAACCCGGCGAAGGCGGTCAGCTTCCCGGACACAAAGTCAGTAAAGAGATTGCCAAAACCCGTCACACAACTCCGGGCGTTGGTTTGATTTCTCCCCCGCCGCACCATGACATTTACTCCATCGAAGATTTGGCCCAGCTGATTCATGACCTGAAAAATTCTAATCCTCAGGCCGATGTCAGCGTTAAGCTTGTTTCGGAAGTCGGGGTGGGAACTGTGGCTGCCGGTGTTTCCAAAGGAAAAGCCGATCATGTGCTCATTAGCGGATACGAAGGTGGAACGGGGGCCTCTCCGCAAACTTCTATCAAGCATGCCGGTTTGCCGATGGAATTAGGAATTGCTGAAACACAGCAAGTCCTCGTCATGAATGATCTTCGCGGTCGCATTCGTGTTCAGACCGACGGCCAGTTGAAGACCGGCCGTGACGTTGTCATCGCCGCCATGCTGGGTGCGGATGAATTCGGGTTTTCGACAACTGCTCTTGTTACAATGGGGTGTATTCTTCTTCGTAAATGTCATTTGAATACATGCTCCGTCGGTGTCGCAACACAGGATCCGGAGTTACGCAAGAAGTTCGACGGCAAGCCGGAATACGTGGTTAACTTCTTTACTTTTATTGCACAGGAAGTTCGGGAAATCATGGCTGAACTTGGTTTTAAGAAATTTGAAGACCTGGTTGGTCGTGTAGATTTTCTGGACACTGTTGATACGATTGATCATTGGAAGGCTAAAGGTATTGATCTGACCAACATTTTGCATAAAGCGGATGTTCCGCCGGAAGTTGCCATCCGCCACGTTTCTCGTCAAGATCATGCCTTGGAAAAAGCCCTGGATAATTCTCTTATTGCGCAATGTAAGGATGCGATTGAAAAGCAAAAGGCGGTGCGCGTTGAAAGTAAAATTGTGAACGTGAACCGCACCGTTGGAACAATGCTTTCGTCTGCTGTTGCCCGTAAATATGGGTTGGCAGGTTTGCCTAAAGATACTATTCAAATCAAGTTTCAAGGATCTGCCGGCCAGAGTTTTGGGGCGTTCTTAGCCCATGGTATCAGTCTAACGCTGGAAGGTGAGGCTAATGATTATGTCGGAAAAGGGCTCTCCGGCGGGAGAATTGTGATCTATCCGCATCCGAAATCTAAATTAATTGCGGAAGATAATATTATTGTTGGGAACGTTGTTTTATATGGCGCTA
>JAEUSC010000176.1 GCA_016789035.1 Candidatus Omnitrophota bacterium | reverse complement strand
CGATGGTTTTGTTAAAAAACCGGCAGAAATGCATGCGACTCCGGATTTTTCAGTGGCACCCAATTCTTTAAAGTCGGCCTATTTTGAGGTCATGCCGATTACATTGAAGGTCAATGGGAATTTTGCCGCGATTATCAAGCTGCTGGAATGTTTGCAGCGTTATCCTCGATTATTAAATGTGACAGACATAAAAATTCAGTCGACCCCGAATTATCCGCTGTTAGAAGGACAAGTGGTCATCCATGCGTATCGTTTAATGACCAAAGTGAGGGCCTCATGGAAATGAAAATATACCGTCAATTACGGATTGTTGCGTTGTGTCTTCTGACATTGGGCTTTACCAATTCTGTCGAAGTTGCCGATAAACCTTATGGCAGTGAAAGCGATATTGCGCGTTTAAATCAACCGAACTTTATCATGCCTCAACCGCTATCCGAGCTTATCGTCCGTCCTGAAGAAATCCATGTGCCTATCGATAAGGATCCTTTTGAGCCGGTGGTGAAAGTCGAGCCTCCGGAGCTGACGGCACAGAAAAGACAGCAGGAAAAGGAAGTGGAAGTCTTTAAAACAATGGATTACATCGGAATGGTCAAGGTGGGAGAGAAATTCTTTGCGCTTATTAAGACGCCGGAAACGAAGAAAGTTTATCAGGTCAGTGACCGGATTGGACCGTGGGCGATCACTCATATCAGCGAAACGAAGATCGGATTTCAAAATGGGGGAAAAATTTATCAATTACAACGAGGTGACAAGTGAAGAGCTTTCAGTGCGCGAGGGCGCAGATAAGAAAAATTTTGATCATTGCCGTGGGAATTCTATGGATGCCTGTAGCGTACGCGGCGGATATTAGTAACTCCGGCATCCGCAGTTCGTGGGATTCAAAAAGTTCGGTTAACGCGATTGATGAGGAAAGCGAAGCCATGAAAGATGTCGAGCGGGAAATCCAGATTAAAGCCGCGCAGGAAAAACGTGGGACTTCATCAGCACTGCCAGATAACCACATGAACAATACCGTCCTGGGTGAAGCGGCAATCGAGGTGACCAATGAAAACTGGATGCCCACCCCTGACAGTTCCCGGAGCAATGCCCCAGTGGACAAACTTTCCCGCACTTTAAAGATCGATCAAACGATCCAGAAAGCCCAGAGCATCAAAATGCCTGCTTATACTGAGCAAGATACCAACGCTACCGTTATCAGCGGATTTAACGATCAGACGGCGACGCAAATGATTGACAGCCTTATCCAGCCGGATTTCCTTAAAACAAAAGTGGACCTGGATTTTGGCGATGCCAGTCTGGGGGATGTCTTTATGACATTGGGTAAAGCCGGGCATATTAATATCATGCTGGATCCGGCAGTTAAAGACCTGATGACGGAAATTTATTTGCAACAGGTTACGGTCAAAGAAGCGCTGATTTTGATGGCCAATGCCCATAATCTTGGATTCAAGAAGGTGGAAGGTTCATTATATGTAGCACCGATTGAGAAATTGCAGAACCAGGCCGTGGGTTTTAAGATTATCCGGTTGCGTAATATTAAGGCGCTGGAGGCCAAGACATTTGTTACCGATCTTGCCAGGGTGGTTAACATTAGTGAGCAGACCAACAGTTTGATTGTCATTGGCAATCCCGACGAAATTCAGAAGGTGCAAAAGGCCGTTGAGTCCATTGACTATCCCCAACCGCAGGTGGTCCTGGAAGCGAACATTGTTGAGGTCAATAAAGACGCATTAAAAGATCTTGGGGTGGATTGGTCGGATGAAGTTGTTTTTAGCTATCAGGAATCCGGCCGGCCGTTTGAATTGCCGAATGTGACTGATCCGTCAAAGTCGGTTCTTACCATCGGTGCTTTGGAACGCACGCCGCTATCGTTTACAACGGCCATCAAAATGCTGGAAAGCCAAAATAAGGCGAAGGTGCTTTCTAATCCTAGGGTCACGACCATGAATGAACGGGAGGCGGAGATTTTTGTGGGAGACAGAATTCCGTATACGGTCAATACGGTATCCGGCGGGGCCACGACCACCGAAGTCCGGTTTGAAGAACCCGGCATTCGGCTTAAGATTACCCCCAGCATTATTGACGGGGATTATGTGGTCATAAAGGTTGAGCCGGAGGTCAGCTTTATCTTTACCTTCCGCGGACCGCAAAATGAATTCCCATGGGTCAAGAAACGACAGGCGACCGCCTATGTGCGTGTGCGCAATAACCAGCCGTTTGCCTTAGGCGGACTTTTAAACCAGGAAGACCGGAAGAACCTGTTTAAAGTGCCGATGCTGGGCAATATTCCCCTGATCGGAAATTTATTTACCTATGAAAAACATTCGGTCCTGGACACGGAATTAATTATCACCATTACGCCTACGGTTGTTCAGGCCAAACCGTAAGAGCCGAGTAATTAGTCTAAAAAGTTAATACGGGACCATTTTTTTGATATAAGATGTACGGATATTTAAAAGACGCGGTATTCATCGCAGTGATTGTTAATTATCAACAGCCGAAAGGACGGAACAATGAACAAGATTTTAGCCGGTTTATTCGTAGCCCTGTTTTTAACAGCGGCAGGCGCTCAGGCCAATGAAGGGTGTGGTCATGGCGATAAGGGTGATATGGTTGAAAAAAGGGTGGAGCACCTGACCAAAGCGCTGTCTT
>JAEUSC010000140.1 GCA_016789035.1 Candidatus Omnitrophota bacterium | reverse complement strand
GTTCCTGAGGTATTGCGTCCGTACATGGGCGGCTTACCCGAAATCAAACGGAGCTGATATGGCACAAAAGGCCGGTTTTGATTTTAGAAGCGGGTTTCTATCTCTACTGAAGTTTGTGGTTTTTATTGCCATCATTCCTTTTATCGCTGCGGTCACGATTTCGTTTCAACGGGAAGTCTATGAATTAAAGTATGCGTATCACCATTCTTTTTATTTTGGCGTCATAACCTACGTTCTTTTGAATCTATTTCTTACAGACTTAAATTGGCTTTATAAGTTTGGCCAGTCGGTGTCGGTTGAATTTTTTCGGTTTTGGGATCCTCTCTCCAAGGTTATTCCTTACGTTCTTCCTATTTATACACTGGTCCTCATTGGCGCTTATTACATCACTACCCAGATTTTGGGACAATTCGTAAACAGTCCGTTTTGGTTCTTTATGATCGGTTTGACTTTTGCGATGCACATCATTATGGCTGCTCGTGAACTTTATGAATCGGATCGTGCGCTTTTTAAGCCGAATTATTTGTTTGAAATGACTTTGGTTTATATTGTTAACATTCTTTTAATGGTTCAGCTGTTAAATGCAACTGCTTTGCATTTTTCTCTGTTTGCCTTTGTGCAGACAGCCGTTGATCTGACACAGAATTTTTACCGGGTCATGTATTTGCGGTTTTTTTAGTTGATATTGCGCGTTGACAGTATGCTTTTACAATGGTAGTATTTTGCACTTTGCATGACATCTATTGACGCACCCGGCGTGTTTCCTTTGGGAGAGGTGGCTGAGTGGTTGAAAGCGGCGGTCTTGAAAACCGTTAAGGATCGTGAGGTCCTTCTAGAGTTCGAATCTCTACCTCTCCGTTGTTTCTTCTCATGTAAAAAACTGCTTCCGTTTGGATAGCAGTTTTTTACTTTTTGGAACAGCGCTTACTACTCCTAATGCTTATGCGGATTAACGATTGACAAAGATTTTTTTATCGGCTAGACTCAAAACCAATATTTGGTCATACCTATAAAAACTAAGGAGGAAGGAATGGAGAAATTGTCATTTTACGATGTGAAGACCAAGTCAAAATTTGATTCTGATAACTACACGGTCAAGGAAAAAGGCGGCCGTTTCTTTGCTGTTACAAAATCCCCCAAAGGCAGCCATGAGTGCTGGAGAGTTTTAAGCGCCGATCAAGCTAAAAAGATCAAAGGTAAATAACAAATTTGAGGAATGAATATCCCGCCGCAAGACCTTAGGGTTTTGCTGGCGGGTGTTTATTCATGTGATTCAGGCTAAGGAGAATAGAATTACTAGCCGCAAAGCAAATCCATCTCTGAACATTGTTCAGTCCATTGTCAATTTTGCAGAAGACAAAAAAGCTCAGGACATTAAGATTCTTGATATGCGTAGCGTCGCAAATTTTTGCGACTATTTTATTATTTGTACAGGAACGTCTGACCGACAGGTCAAGGCTATTGCTGACGGTATTGAGTTAGGATTGAATGAACTCGGCATCAAGGTTCGCTACAAGCAAGGACTGAGAGATGTGCCCGCCCGACAATCCAACAGTGGTGAACCAACGGGATCCTGGGTTCTACTCGATTTGGGGGATGTGGTTACCCATATTTTTGAACCAAATGCCAGGGAGTTTTATAGTCTGGAATATTTGTGGCGGGATTCCCCGGAAGTCCAATTAAGTGCGCGAAAATCTCCAAAGAAAAAGGCATAAGCTCCAGCAAAGATACCAGCAATAGCTGCTACTTATTACATAACACATCTACTTATGATCCTTGATCTTCGAAACGAAATCATTTCTCTTATTAATAACAGCTTGTCTGACCTGTCCTTAGCGGGAGAAGTTCCGGCCATTATAGTGGATGTGCCTGCGGAAAAAAGTCATGGAGAATTTTCCTGTAACATTGCCCTGCAGCTAAGTCGTCTTCTGAAAAAATCCCCTCTGGATATCGCCCAAACTATTCTAAATGCCTTGAATGCAAGCCTTACAAACCATCCGCTAGCACCCAAATTAAAAAAGATTGAAATTAAAAAGCCGGGCTTTATCAATTTTTATCTGTCCAATGAAGCGTTTTTCGACGTTTTATTTGAAATATCACGTCAAAACCGCCGCTATGGTCACTCTCATTTTGGTCAAGGTAGAAAGACTTTGGTGGAATTTGTCAGTGCCAATCCAACCGGACCGCTGACTGTCGCCCATGGCCGTCAAGCTGCAGTGGGTGATTCCTTGGTCAATATTTTGAATGCAGCAGGTTTTCAAGCCTTGCGCGAATATTACATTAATGATGAAGGAAATCAGATCAATATTTTAGGGCGTTCGATTAAGGCGCGGGCATTTGAATGTTTAGGTCAGGCTATTGATTTTCCTGAAGACGGTTATCAAGGCGGATATGTTAAGGACATGGCGCGAGGTTTTATAAATGCCAATGAGATCATGAACGTTCATGATTTAAATCTTCACCCTGATCAAGCTTTCCGCGAGTATGGTGTGGAATACTTGATGGACATGATCCAAAAGGATCTTCGTGATTTTGGCATTGTTTTTGATTTGTGGACCAGTCAGGCTAAGGTTGCGTCTGATCATGAGATCATCAAAGTTATTGAAGAGCTCCGAAACAAAGCTTTTATATATGAACAAGAAGGAGCCTGGTGGTTTAAATCAACCGCCTTTGGAGATGATAAAGATCGCGTGATTAAAAAGAGTGATGGGGCTTATACGTATTTAATGCCGGATATTGTTTATCATAAAAATAAATTTGAGCGTGGATTTGACTGGCTTATCAATTTCTTGGGGCCTGACCACCATGGTTATATTCCGCGCATTAAAGCTGCAGTTGGGGCCTTAGGCCGTGATCCCAATGACATTCATGTAGAGATCATTCAATTAGCCACCATCTATCGTAATGGGAAGCCTGTGTCCATGTCTACTCGGCGGGGGGAGTTTATCACTCTGCGGGAAGTCATCGATGAAGTAGGAAAAGATGCAGGCCGGTTTTTCTTTTTGATGCGCCAGACAAGCGCTCATTTAGATTTCGATTTGGAATTAGCCAAGAAGGCGGCGCCTGAGAATCCGGTCTACTACATTCAGTATGCGCATGCGCGGATTTGCAGTATCATTCGAAAGGCCGCCGATGAGCACCAGTTAAGGCCTCGATATGAACATTTACGCCTGTTAGGTCAGGACGAAGAGCTAGAGCTTATTCGTAAGTTGAGTCATTTTACCGATGTGATTATCACGTGTGCTAAACAGACGGATCCTTTTAGTATGGGCCGTTACCTCCATGAGTTGGCCGCTACGTTTCATAAGTTTTATGACCGACACCGCGTCATTGATCAGGAGATTCCGCTTTCTGAAGAGCGTCTGGCGTTGATCGATGCCACCCGGATCGTTCTTGCCAATGGTCTTTTCCTATTGGGGATTGCGGCTCCAGAGAAGATGTAGTTGTGTCCTTCTTCCATTGTTACGGATGCATTCTAATCCGAAGGAATTTCTTTCATGTCTCAACGCTGGTTAATTAAAACGCCGAATCCTAAGTTCCAGAGACTTCTTAGTGACTCGTTAAATATTCATCCTATTATTGCGCAATTATTGGTTAATCGCGACATTACCAATGTGGATTTGGCGAGACAGTTTTTATATGCCAATGTATCGCAGCTGCACGATCCATTCACTCTAAAAGACATGGACAAGGCGATTGAGCGTATTGAGAAGGCAAAGGTGAATAAGGAAAGCATTTTGATTTTTGGTGATTATGATGTGGACGGTGTGACATCCAGTGCGCTTTTACAGCGGCTTTTAAAAAAGCTGGGCATCCGGGCCATCAACTATATTCCGCACCGCATGGATGAGGGGTATGGTCTTAATCACGGTATTGTGGAGTTTGCGAAAGATCAGGGCATTCATTTGATGATCACGGTTGATTGTGGAGTCACGGCTTTTGCGGAAGTTCAGGCCATTAACGCGGCGGGCATTGATGTCATCATCATTGACCATCACGAACCT
>JAEUSC010000112.1 GCA_016789035.1 Candidatus Omnitrophota bacterium | reverse complement strand
ACGGGTGTTCTGATAATGCTTATTAAAATCCATCATTGAAATCTTTTTGCCGTACACCTTTCCGGCATAAGAAGAGGATGATGTGTCTCTAAGCCGAGTAACTGTCCCAAAGAAAACAAAACTGATAATAATGACAGCGGCCAAGAACCAAAGGATTTTCTTTTGAACGCCTTCTTTACGAAATATTTTTAACATGCTTAATTACCTCAATTATCTGTTAATCAATATGAAAAGTCGTCATGCAAATGCCAATGATTATATACGAATCAATTTCAATTTCACAATATTTTTTGTCTATTGGTCGTTTATGCTAAGGATCGGGGTATCGGGTTTAAGTATTTGCTTTACTTTTCAAAACTGCCTATGTATAATGTCGCCTGTTTTTTAAAAGATTTGATTTTGTTTTTTTAAGGAAAGATAACTCCATGAAGAAATTAAAGTTAGGGCTTCCGAAAGGCAGCTTGCAGGACGCAACCGTTCAATTGTTTGAACGGGCGGGGTTTAAAATCATTGTTTCCAGTCGATCTTATTTTCCGCATATTGATGACGACGAAATCCAGCCGGTGCTTTTAAGAGCTCAGGAAATGTCCCGTTACGTGGAAGATAAAACGTTAGATTGTGGAATTACGGGAGCGGATTGGGTTTTAGAAAACCAGTCGAGTGTTGAATATCTTTCCGAATTGATTTACTCTAAACAAAGTGCGACCAAAGTGCGTTGGGTCCTGGCTGTTCCTGAAGATTCTGAGATCAAGTCGGTCAAAGATCTGGAAGGTAAGAAAGTTGCAACCGAGCTCGTCGGATTTACCCGCGAATATCTCAAGAAAAATAAAGTCAAAGCGGATGTGGAATTTTCCTGGGGGGCTACAGAAGCCAAAGTTGCATCAGGATTGGTTGACGCGATTGTTGAACTGACTGAAACGGGAAGTAGCCTAAAGGCCAATAAGCTGCGCATCGTTGAAACTTTGTGTGAATCAACAACTCAATTTATCGCTAATAAAGACGCTGTTAAAGATCCGTGGAAGAAGAAAAAAATGGAGCAGGTAATTCTGCTTTTGCGCGGTGCGCTGGCAGCGAACAATATGGTCGGCCTAAAGATGAATGTTGAGGAAAAGAATTTACAGAAAATATTAAATTTGTTGACAGCTTTGAAGAATCCGACGATCGCTCCCTTGGCCAAAGAAGGCTGGGTTGCCGTCGAGACAGTGATTGATGAAGGTACGGTCCGTCATTTGATTCCGCAATTAAAAGACGCTGGGGCTCAGGGAATTATTGAATATTCGTTAAATAAGTTGATTTACTAAATCGTTGGGTTAATTAAGGAAGTGTATTTATGCCGTGCGGCAGAAAAAGAAAACTGAGAAAAATTCGCACTCACAAACGCAAAAAGCTTCGTAAGGCATTGCGTCATTTGAAGAAGCGCGCCACGCGTTAGGCCCTTAAGAGCTTGCATTCGAAGCGTCGTTTATGCTTGTGATTTGATGCTTGCCAGGGGGTTGCTTGGATTCTCCCCATTAATTGAGGACAAACTGTGCGTATTCGCTGGGAATACAAAGCGATAGTGTTTTGTGTTTTTACGGCGGTATTGGCATCTGTACCGTCGCGCCTCTCCTTGTCCGAACCGCCAACAGATCGTGCTCAGCTGACCCAGTCCATTTCCCACCATATCATGGCTGTTATTGCAGATTTCAATGATCAATCCCAGGAAGCGATCCGTGAATATCAGAAGGCTGTTGATTTTAACCCAAACAGTTATCTTTCGCGTCTGCGACTTGGGGCGCATTTTGCCAAGGATGGCAAGCTTAATGATGCTCTCATCCAACTTTCAAAGGTGCCGTATCTCAATCCTGACGGTGTGCAAGCGAGATATCTGTTGGCTCTTATTTATTCGGCTCAGAAACAATTCGACAAAGCTGTGGGGGAATATGAAATTATTTTGAATACGATTTCGCGTGAAAATCCGGAAAATATAAATATCTTCTTTTACCTGGGGCAGCTCTATTATGCACAGCATCGGTATGACAAGGCTGTTGAGCAATTTCAAAGAATTATCGACGCCGACCCCCAGAATGTAGAAATGCTGAGTTTTATGGGAGCTCTTTTTGTGGAGCTCGGTCGCGATGAGCAAGCAAAAATGATGTTTAAGAAGGTCTTGGAATTAGATAATTCTAATGACATGGCTCTCAATTCTCTAGGGTATATTTACGCTGAGCAGGGGAATCATCTGGATGAAGCTCTGAGGCTGGCTAATCGAGCTTTGGAAAGAATTCCCGATAGCGCTGCGTATAAGGACACTTTGGGATGGATTTATTACAAGCAAGGGCGGTACCAAGAGTCTTTACAAGTCTTAATCCAGGCGAACGAGAAACTAACGGATCCTATTATTTTGGAACATTTGGGAGATGTCTATTTAGCGATTAAGGAATTTGACAAGGCTAAGGACTATTGGAACAGAGCGTTAGTGATGGTGCCAGGACAAAAGAAGATATTAGAGAAGATTAATCGACTGGACGTTCTGCAAAACAAGCCTACAAGTAAAAAGACTGGTCAAGGATCTTCTGAGGTTTTAATAAAACAATGAAAATTATTAAGTTGAAATCTCCAGCTAAATTAAATTTGTATCTCAAGGTGGTTGGCAAACGTCATGATGGCTTTCATGAATTAAAAACGATTTTCGAAAGAATTGATCTGGCTGATACACTGCGATTTACTGAAATGGTAAATGGAAAAATCAACATACAGTGCATCCATCCTCAAGTTCCCTTAGGGCCGAAGAATCTAGTTTATAAGGTCGCCGATCTTCTCAGACGCGATTTTGGAATTTCACAGGGAGTTACCATCCAAATTGACAAAAATATCCCCGTTGCCGCGGGGCTGGCCGGGGGGTCTAGCAATGCCGCAATCACTCTTATGGGGCTTAATCAGCTGTGGCGACTTGGGCTGGGCCAAAAGGAGCTTGTTGAGTACGCAAAAAAGATTGGAAGTGACGTCCCGTTCTTCCTTTATGACTGCAGTTGGGCCTTGGGTACGGGGCGCGGAGACATTATTTCGCCAATGAAAATAGAGACAAAATTATGGCATGTGCTTGTGGTCCCAAAAATGAGGATGTTGACCCCTAAAGTCTACGGAGCCATGAATTTGAAGTTGACAAAGTTTGGTGATGATGTTAATATTCTGACTCGTTATTTGGGTCAAAATGATGTGGTTAAGATCGGTTCATTGCTAAGAAATGATCTCGAAGGACCTATTTCATTTTTGAAACCTAGTTTATTGAAAATAAAAAGGAAGATTGAGGCTCTAAATGCTGTCGGAACAGCATTTTCCGGAAGTGGACCCTCCATATTTTCCGTCATTGAATCTAGAAAAGCTGCCGTTGAAATTTATAAACAATTAAAACGACAGTATCGACAGGTTTTTATTGTAAAGACGTTGTAGACATGATTCTCTAATTTCTAAAAGTTATTCACCGCCGTGAGAATCTGTAATTATTTATTTTTTGCCCGGTGGTGTAATCGGTAACACACGAGATTTTGGATCTCGGTTTCCAGGTTCGAGCCCTGGCTGGGCAGTTTCTAAAACGCGAAAGATTTACGGGTAAATATATGGATGAGTTTCGGGCAATTATTTTAGCTGCGGGGAAAGGAACCCGCATGAAATCAGAACTGCCCAAGGTGTTACACAAAGTCGCTGGTAAACCTGTTCTTCAATATGTTTTGGATATAGCCAAATATTTGCGTTCTTTGAAAACATATGTTGTCGTCGGGCACAAAAGTGAGTTGGTTGCTACTTATGTCGGCGATCGCGCGGAAGTGGTTATCCAAAAACAGCTTTTAGGAACGGCGGATGCTGTTCGTTCTGTTGTGCCTCAGTTGATTGGATACAAAGGACACGTCATAATTCTTTGTGGAGATACGCCATTGTTGGATAAAGATATTATTCGCAGGCTTATTCGCAAACATTTGAAAACAAAAGTGGCGTGTACTGTTTTGACCGCGCAAATTCCTGATGCCGGTTCTTATGGAAGGATTATTCGAGATTCAAATAATGGAATCGCTGCCATTCGTGAATTCAAAGATGCATCCTTCGAGGAAGTAGGCATTAATGAAATTAATGTTGGTGTTTATTGTTTTCAATCTCAGCTTTTGACTGAAACGTTAAAGCAAGTCAAATTAAATCCAAATAAAAAAGAATTTTATCTGACCGATATTGTTGAGCTTCTGTTAAGTCAAGGTCACAAAGTGGAAACTTTGGTGACTGACGATCCCAATGTGGCGTTTGGCGTAAATACACGCGAAGATTTGGCTCTATGTGAATCAATTTTACGTCAAAGAATCACAAAAAGATTGATGCTGGAAGGTGTCACCATTGTGGATCCTAAAACGACCTTCATTGATGATGACGTTAAGATTGGGCGGGATACTGTTATCTACCCGTTCACTGTAATTCATGGTGGTGTAAAAATTGGATCTGAATGTACCATAGGACCTTTTGCACGTCTTCGTCCAGGAACGGTCATCGGTAACCGGGTTGAAGTCGGGAATTTTGGTGAGATTTCTCGGTCAAAGATTGCTGGCGGCACAGTCATGAAACATTTTGGCTTTATAGGAGATGCCCATATTGGGGAAAATGTCAATATAGGCGCGGGATGCGTTACAGCAAATTATGACGGAGTTGAAAAAAGTAAAACATTGATCGGGGATCAGGCTTTTATTGGGTCAGATTCCATATTGGTGGCCCCGGTTGTTGTCGGTTCAGGGGCGATGGTGGGCGCAGGTAGTGTGGTTACCAAGGGAAAGAAGATTCCTCCGGGTGGATTAGCTGTCGGAGTGCCTGCAAGAGTTTTTTCAAAGGAATTTGTAAAAATTCGGCAAAAGAAAGTTTAGTATGAACGGGTTATCCATTTTTTGTGGAAATGCAAATCAAAAGTTAGCCCAAGATATTTGTCAGGCATTGGCGATGCCAATCACAGAGGTTTTGGTAGGCAGATTTAGTGAAGGAGAAATCAGGGTCCAAATCAAGGAAAACATTCGCGGTAAAGATGTTTTTATCATCCAGCCGACATGCCCACCGACGAATGAAAATTTAATGGAATTGCTTATTCTCATTGATGCGGCCCGCAGGGCTTCGGCAAAGCGAATAACAGCTGTTATTCCTTACTATGGATATGCGCGCCAAGACCGGAAAGATCAGCCCCGTGTTCCTATTACTGCTAAGCTTGTTGCTAATTTGATAGCAGCTGCAGGAACCAACCGGGTATTGTGTATGGATCTGCACGCAAACCAGATTCAGGGTTTTTTTGATATTCCGGTTGATCATTTATACGCGATTAATGTTCTCTGTGATTATTTTTTAAGTAAGAAATTAAAAAATACTGTCATTGTTACCCCGGATGTCGGCGGTCTAAAGATGGCTAGAGCGTACGCAAAACGCTTAGGTGCTGGACTCGCAATTGTGGATAAACGTCGGGCTTCTCCTGAAAAAACAGAAGTTATGCATGTGTTGGGAAATGTTCGCGGGAAAAATGCGATTATGGTGGACGATATTGTCGCAACCGGGGGGTCAATGATTGAGGCTGCTGATGTTTTAAAGAAAAAGGGAGTCAAAAGTTTATATGCGGCGGTTAGCCATGGCATCTTATCTGGCCCTGCACTTGACCGAATTCGCAATTGTGATGTTTTAAAAGAAGTTGTTGTTACCGATAGTATTCCGTTAAAAAATCCAGAAAAAAATCCAAAAGTTAAAGTCTTGTCGGTGGCGCAGCTTTTGGCGGACGCGATACAGCGTATTCACAACGAGGAATCAATTAGTAGTTTATTTGAAGAACCGAAATAAAAGAGGGTAGTGGCATGGAACAAATTCAGTTAGACGTACAGTTACGAAAGAAAACAGGGTCGAATGAAGTGCGAAAGACGAGAAGGCAAAATTTTATTCCTGCCGTTGTTTATGGAGCCGGTCAAGAGCCTGCAGCCATTCAAGCCGATCGAAAAATTTATGAACGCATCGCCCGTCAACATCAAGGCGAGAACGTGATTTTTCACCTGAACCTCACTGATGGGGGAAAGAAAGTTACTGATTATCCGGCCATTGTCCGCGATGTTCAGATCCATCCTGTTGGGGATCAAATCCTCCATATCGATTTTCACCGCATCGATTTAACTAAAGAAATTAATGTCAAGGTTACAATCGTGACCCGCGGCGAAGCTATCGGCGTCAAGCGCGACAGTGGAACGCTGGAGCATCACCTTTGGGAGTTGGAAGTTGTGTGTTTACCGACTAATATTCCACACCATATTGAAGTGGATATTTCCAATTTAGGTATCCATGATGCAATTCACGTAAAAGATCTTAAATTGCCATCAGGTGTACGCGCTGCGCAAGATTCTGAGTCTGTTGTTGTGTCCATCGCTGGTTCCACCCAAGAGATCAAACCTGAAGATCAAGCTGCCGCCCCGGCGGAAGTTGAAGTTATCAAGGAAAAGAAGAAAGAAGAAGATCCTAAGGCCGCTGGCGGGGACGCTGCTAAAAAGTCGGAGGACAAGAAAAAGTAACCAAGGGATCGAGCAAATTTTCTTATATAGTGAAAACTAATGGCCGACACATGTTTAATTGTTGGGTTGGGAAACCCCGAGGAAAAGTATCGTTGGACCCGTCATAATTGGGGGTTTTTGGTTGTTGAAAAGTTAGCAGCTGATTGGGGAATAAAATTTAAACGGGATGATGCGTTTAAAGGGTTGGTTGCTAAATATGTTGATTGTGAGAAAGTCTGTTATTTGTTATTGCCATTGACTTATATGAATTTGTCCGGTCAGGCTGTGGGGCTAATGTTTGAAAGGAAAAGCCTAGCGCTTGCGCATATGCTGGTAGTTTGTGATGATCTCGATCTTCCATTTGGGCAGGTTCGCTTAAGAGCCAAAGGCAGTGCGGGAGGACATAACGGTCTAAAATCGATCATCGGTTCTGTAAATTCTTCGGAATTTCCGCGATTGCGTGGGGGGATCGGCCGTCCGACAAATCAGAGTCAAACAGTGGATTTCGTTCTCGATCAATTCAACAAAGAAGAACAAGGAAAACTAGAAAGTTATTTGAAAACAGCGGTTGAATGTTGTCAGGTTTGGGTTAAACATGGTGTGGATGAAGCAATGAGTCAATTTAACAAAAGGAAAGATGATGAATAAGTATGAATTGGTATACATCGTTGATGCCCATTTAGCTCCTGAAGCTAAGGAAGAGGTCAACAAGCAGGTCGTGGATACGGTTGCAAAAGCTGAAGGGAAAGTCATTAACTCAGCAGTCTGGTTTGAGCGTCAAAAAATTTCTTTTCCCATTAAAAAAACTCAGGACGGAACATATTACATGATCAACTGGGAAGGCCGAGGAAGTGCTTCCACCAAAATTCGTCAATCACTAAGACTCAATGAACGCGTTTTGCGCTTCATGATCATCGCTGTAAAAAATCAAAAAACTAAAGCTTAACGGCTTAGGGTGCTATTTCATAACTCCATAAAGAAAGGTTCCTAAGATGGCGAGTTTAAATAAGGTATTACTGATTGGCAATTTAACAAAAGATCCGGAATTGCGATACACACCAAATGGGACAGCGGTTACAAATTTGCGCATTGCTGTCAATCGTCGTTTTAAGGACAGAACAGGTGAACTAAAGGAAGATACGTGTTTTGTGACAGTGACAGCTTGGGATAAGCAAGCGGAAATCTGCAATCAATATTTACAAAAGGGTCGTCAGATTTTTGTTGAAGGTATTTTGCAATCTCGTTCTTGGGAGACCACAGACAAGCAGAAGCGAAGCACGATTGATGTGCGTGCTGAACGCATTCAGTTTCTCGGAGGTCCAAAAGGGATGGAGCCTTCCAGTGAAGTTGCGCAGGAAGTTGTCGCTGCCAAAGGAGCGGGTGTGGGGGATGTTCAGGAAGATGTCATCAGCCCTGAAGATATAGCGTGGGAAGAATAATTTTTCGACGATCACAGCATAATAATCAGGTGGTCATAATTAAGGAGGAATGCATTGGAAGAACGTAAAATGGGTCGTAGGTCAGCAGACAATAGGGGTGGAGGACGCAGAGGGTCGATGGATCGTAATCGTGGCGGAGATGATGACCGTGGTTTCGACCGTGGTGGGGATCGCAGGATGTCACGCGGTGCCAGATTTCAAATTCCATCACAGGAGTCGATTGACTATAAAAATATCGCTTTGCTTCAGAAGTTTGTGACGGAACGAGGCAAGATGGTCTCCCGTCGGTTCAGCGGCATTTCCGCTAAGGAACAAAGAGCGGTCAGCATCGCTATCAAGCGGGCGCGTTATCTGGGGTTGTTATCTGTCGGATCAGCAAAAAGGAAATAGTCATGGAAATTATTCTTTCACAGAACGTTGATAAATTGGGCCGTGTAGGAGACGTAGTTAAAGTTAAAGATGGATTTGCTAGAAATTACCTGTTGCCAAAAAACATGGGCATCGCAGCCACTGCAGGAAATCTCAAAAGAGTTGCCTTGTTAAAAGCTAAGGAGGCGGCTGCCTATGAGGAACGCAAAAAAGAAGCCAGAGCTGTCGCTGAGAAATTAGCAAAGGTCTCGATTACCATCGCGGTTGAAGTCAATGATCTTGATAAGCTTTATGGATCTGTCACTGAAACAGAAATTCTTAACGGCCTTGAGCAAGAGGGTTACACGTTTGAGCGGCATCAGTTAGTCATTGAAAAGCCAATCGACGAATTAGGTATATTTGAAATCGGGATTAATTTGCATCCGGAAGTAAAAGGAAAATTCCGATTATGGGTGACGAAGAAGTAAGAGTTCCACCGCAAAGCACCGAGGCTGAACGCGCGGTTCTCGGGGCCATGATGATTGATGATGAGGCTATCGGTGTGGCCATTGAGCACATCGATAGCTCTTATTTTTACGAAACCTCCCACCAGAAAATATTCACTTCCATCGTTGATCTCTATTCCAACCGTAAGAACGTTGATTTTATAACACTTTCAGACCATTTAAAATCTCAGGGTCTTATCGATTCGGTCGGAGGAGTGAGCTATTTAACAAAGCTAATCGACCATGTTCCTTCATCTGCGAACGTCAAATATTATGCGGGTATTGTTAAGGAAAAGGGAATCCAGAGAAAATTAATCAAAAATGCTACGGAGATCATTAGTCGCAGTTATGAAAAGGGTGTCGATGTTGAAGAGCTTGTGGATTCGGCAGAACAACTGATTTTTGAAATCGCAACGGCCCGACAAAAGCAGGAAGCTGCACACATCAAGGACATTTTAAAAGAGACGATGGAGGTCATCGATAATCTCTATAAAAAGAAACAGAGTGTGACAGGCGTGCCGACGGGCTTCTATAAGTTTGATGAAATGACATCTGGTTTGCAGAAGTCCGATCTTATTATTGTTGCAGCCAGACCTTCAATGGGAAAAAGTGCCTTTGCTGCGTCGATCGCTGAGCATGCCGCCATTGATCAGAAGATTCCTGTGGCTTTCTTCTCGCTAGAAATGTCAAAGGAATCTCTTGTACAACGTATGCTATGTTCTCAGGCGGGCGTGGATGCGCATAAGGTTCGTACAGGATTTCTTTCTCCGTCGGAGTGGCCGCTTTTGACAAAAGCCGCCAGCCGTCTTTCAAACGTTCCGTTCTTCATCGATGATACGCCAGCGATCAGTGTTCTTGAATTACGCGCCAAAGCCCGGCGTTTGAAGGCAAGTCAGGATATTCAACTTGTGGTTTTGGATTATCTTCAGCTCATGCGTGCCTCTAGCCGCAGTGAAAGTCGTCAGCAGGAGATTTCCGAAATTTCACGTTCACTCAAGGCGCTCGCCCGCGAATTGCAGGTGCCGATTATTGCGCTCAGCCAGTTATCGCGCGCGGTTGAGAGCCGCCAGGATCACCGCCCACAGTTATCGGACCTTCGTGAGTCAGGTGCGATTGAACAGGATGCGGATGTGGTTGTCCTTTTGATGCGAGAAGAATATTACACTCCCACCGACGAGAATCGCGGGATTGCGGATATCATTATTGCGAAACAGCGCAACGGACCAGTAGGGACGGTAAAGTTGAAGTTCTTTAAAGAGTTTGTTAAATTCGCGAATCTGGAAACTGTCCATCAAGAAGTCTAATTTTATATAAAATACTTGTATCTTAGATTGACATTAAATTTTTTCCTCAATATAATCAAACTCAATTAAAAGCACTCACATGAAAAACACATCCATCAAATTATTTTTCCTATCAGTTTTGTTTCTAAGCGTAGGTTCGGTTGTTTCATTTGGCCAAGAAGCAGCAAAGGATAATGCTGTTGTAACCAATGAAATTGCTGAGCCTTTAAGTCCTCCAGAAGACGCCACTGTAAGCAGTGACAGTTCTGCTAACGCTCCTGAATCTCTTGACCCAGGCCCTTTGACTGCCATTTCCAAAACTGTCAAGTCGATTGAAATATTGGGCAATAAATCTATTGGTGTTGCGGCAATTTTATCAAAAATTAAAACCCGCATTGGACAGGAGTATATTGAAAACGTTGTGAGTGATGACTTAAAAAGACTTTATAACACAGGATACTTCTTTGATGTGAAGGTGGAG
>JAEUSC010000110.1 GCA_016789035.1 Candidatus Omnitrophota bacterium | reverse complement strand
TCTCCTGAATACCAGGCAAGCAGAACTCAATTTATTGAAACTCCGGGATCCTGGATTCCCGATGGACTCGGGACAACATACATGCATATTTTAGGCAGCAACAGTTATATGATCCTCGCTCAGTTGGGTGGTATGTCTGTTCGCTTGGCCGCGCTTCCTTTCGGTGTTAAGGCCGATGACAACATTTCTCAAATATTGAGTCTGGCTGCCAGCGGTACGGCTGCATTGGGACTTCAGTATTTGCAGCAGCCCACCAAGGCCGACGGCAGCAAATACGGATTTTTTGAAGGCCCTGGCGAAGGCATCCAATCGTTTATTAATAGTATCGGCGGAAAAGCTTTGCTTCAAGGGATCACAACGGTCGGTGTTGGCTTAGCGCTCAATCAGTTAGAAAAAAGCTTTATTGATGAATCCACCAATCCTCAAGACAAAGCAGACCGTCAGGCCGCGTTCCGAATGGGAGTGTTTTTGCTTTCATCGGTTGCTTCTGGCGCTTTAATGTATGGACTCATGTCGCTAAATTCCCATCCTGGAGACGCAGATGGATTGGTCCGTGGAGCAACGAAGGGGCCCGGAAGAGTAAGATATGTTCGCAATGATCAAGGAAAAGAAGAAGTTCTGTATGATTCCAATAATGATCCCATGGACATGATTGGTGGGCCCAAAAAAGGCAAGAACATTATGGTTGTTCTTGATAACGAAGGGAACACCGTTCCTATCGAAGCCACAGCGCTGAATGTTACTTTTTATTTCACCCGGCAAAATATCACTAAGTTTGTTGAACAGTTCTGGGGAATAAACTACGCGAAAAATATTTGGGAACATGGCGATTGGTCCACCCGCGGGCCTCATCCCATTTCAGGGTTTACAAATTTTTATAACTTCGTTGATAATCTCAATCAAATGAACGGTAACACGGTATTTCGTGCGCTGCAGATTGATGCGTTGATCGATAGTGTGAAAGCCAATCATCAAGCACAGTTGGCCGCTGGGCAGAATGCGGGAGATAACGAGGAGGTTATTCGTTCCATTTCCGGCGCACCTGTTGTTGTGAGAGGTTTGACACCATCTGTCCCTGTTCAACCTGGATCCCAGCCAACTTTGGGCGAAGAAATTTATATGGCTGTCAATCAGTCGGGCTTGCTGAATCCCGTTCCTGGTCTTATCACTTCCAGCTTTATCAGTTCTGAATTGTTGCTGGGGATTACCGATAATTTAAAAGGTGCGCTTTCCGCTGGCCTTTCACCAGCACCATGGGGAAGAAGTATTCTTTCCATTTTAGGATTGCAGAGAATGTATCTGGTTAGACAAGGGTTGTTATCTGGCGATAAATGGATAGGTTTAGCCACCGAAATGCTGGACGGAAATACTATAAATGTCAAATATCTGGGAGATACAGGCGTTCAGGAGTTTATCCAGGTTGCGAAAGACAAAGATGGAAATGAAACGCCGGTTAAGGTTCATTTTGATCTTGGTAAGATCACAGCAAAAAATGCTTACGGAATCAACTTGGCCAATATTACCAGCCGAAATGGCGCCCAGCTCGCGGTGTATGACAATGAAGAAGGGGATCTCAACGGCAATGGATTGCGAGCAAAATCCGATTCTATAGCAGCAACCATGCTAAAAGAGGCGGGGGATCAAGAGAGATCATTGCATATCAACGGATTGTTCCCCGATGAAACAACCGCTCTTTTAAAACGAAATGGAACGACGTTAGAATTTTCGACACAATACAACGGTCTGTTGTCGGCTGTTTTGTTTAGCGCGAATGCAATGGGTCAGAATTTTATTCAAAGATTAGGAAACAATGCCATTGGCTGGCAGAGCATTGCCTTAAACGCAAATCGTACCGGAGAAAGAATCGGGCAACTTCATGGATTTTCTCCTGCACTTGTGGATCCTTCAACGGGTAAAGCAATCGGCGGCGGAGACAACGACATTGTTCTGAGAAAAAAGAATGATCCCA
>JAEUSC010000056.1 GCA_016789035.1 Candidatus Omnitrophota bacterium | reverse complement strand
TTGGCTTTGACAGGTGTTGCCGTTTTGGCCCGCGCTACGACTTTGCCGGATGTATCCACCAAGGCTGCTGAAATTTTAGTTCCTCCGACATCAACTCCGATAAAATGTTTTTTCATGGCGTAATTATATACTATTTTTTTTGAAAAAATCAGGATAAATTCTATAAAAAGCAAACGACGACGATTATAATATAACTGTTTGCTTTATCGTGCAGGTTTTGATCTCTTTTGACAGTGTCATTGTAAGCAGCCGGTCTGGCGGTAGACCGTAACTCACGCGGTCCAAATGAGCGGCGAATACGAGGTAAGAATGCCTAAGAAAAAATTTCTTTTTGTTTCTCTTGATGCATTGATTAACGATATTGCCTGGCAGGTGGTCAAAGAAGGGCATGACGTCAAATATTACATTCATGATAAAAGCATCCGTGACATTGCCGACGGCTTTGTTCCTAAAACCGATGACTGGAAAGAGGAAGTCGACTGGGCCGATGTCATTGTATTTGACGATGTTTTGGGTCAGGGAAAAAAGGCGGCGGAGTTGCGCAAGAAAGGAAAGCGGGTGGTCGGCGGCACGGAATATACCGACATGCTGGAGGACGACCGAAGCTTCGGCCAGGAAGAATTAAAAAAAGCCGGTGTCGACATCATTCCGTTTGCCGATTTTACGTCGTTTGACGCGGCGATTGACTATGTGAAAAAAAATCCGGCGCGGTATGTCATTAAGCCCAGCGGGGAGGCGCAGAACATTAAGCGTCTCTTGTTTGTGGGGGAGGAGGAAGATGGTGTTGATGTCATTCAGGTGCTCGAGGCCTATAAAAAGTCTTGGTCCAAAGAGATCAAAGAATTTCAGTTGCAGCGTAAAGTCGCAGGCGTCGAAGTCGCCGTCGGCGCCTTTTTTAACGGGCGTGAATTTGTTTATCCTGTCAACATCAATTTCGAGCACAAGCGGCTTTTCTCCGGCGATGTGGGTCCGTCGACCGGTGAAATGGGAACCACGATGTACTGGAGCGGTCCCAATCAGATTTTTAATGAAACGCTCAGGAAAATGGAACCGAAGTTAAAACAGGAAGGTTACATCGGCTACATTGATTTGAACTGTATTGTGAATGCCAGCGGCATTTATCCTTTGGAATTTACGGCCCGCTTTGGTTACCCCACGATCAGCATCCAGCAAGAAGGCATCCAGATGCCTATGAGTGAATTTCTCGAGGGGCTGGCCAGCGGGGAACTTAAGGAGTTTAAATATAAAAAAGGTTTTCAGATCGGCGTCAGGATTCTGGTGCCGCCGTATCCATTCAATGACCCGCAAACATTTGAAGCCTATTCTAAAAACGGTGTCATTTTGTTTAAGAAGCCAAACTTGGATGGTATTCATATCGGCGATATTAAAGAGCACCAGGGCGAATGGCTGGTGGCGGGCAATTCGGGTGTGGCGCTGATTGTGGTGGGGACGGCCCCGACAATGAAACAGGCCCAGACGCAGGTTTACAACCGCATTTCCAATATTATGATTCCCAATATGTATTTTCGTAACGACATCGGAGACCGGTGGTACGAGGACAGCGACAAGCTGCATACGTGGGGTTATTTAAGGCAGGTGTGAAATGAATGCTGCGTTTATGGATTCTTCGACTTATCAGATGATTGTTTTGCCGCTGCTTATTTTTCTGGCGCGCATTTGCGATGTGACAATCGGCACAATTCGTATTCTTCTTTTGGCCCGGGGCCGAAAATATCTGGTGCCCCTCTTAGGATTTGTAGAGGTGATGATTTGGGTGTTGGCGGTAAGGCAGGTTCTTTTGGGGATGAATAATGTTGTGACGTGCATTGCATTTGCCGCCGGGTTTGCCACGGGCAATTTTGTGGGAATGATCATTGAAGAAAAGCTGGCTGTTGGATTGGAGGTGATCCGGGTGATTACTCGTAAGGACGCCACTGAACTGTTTGAGCATTTAAAGATGCAGGGTTACGGGGTCACCTGTTTGGATGCGCAAGGCGCAACTGGAAAAGTGAATATCATTTTTATGATTGTGAAACGATGTCAGCACGATAAGGTTATTGAGATGATTAAACGGTTTAATCCTAAGGCGTTTTACTCCGTGGAAGACGTCAAGACCGTGAGTGACGGGGGTGTCTTTCCTCTACGGTCCCGAGGGTTTTCTAGTTTTATGACGGGTAAGTGAGGGGCTTGGACGCTTGTGTTTGCAGCTGACAAAAGACGTTCTGATCCCGTTCAAGCGTGTGTTTCCGTGATCTGTGATATTCCCGACGGATCAGTGCCGTTTAGAAGTTGTATTTTTAGTTTTTTTCTAATAATTATTTAACAAATCGTTTGCGAGGGCATTTTTCGATCGATATAATACCAGCGTGTAATAAAGAGAGACTGATAGTCAAGCGATGATCATTGTTCATATGGCGTGAGTACGAGTAATCAACTCCCAAATAAAGGAAAGCCGTCCTATGAACGAACAATACAATAAAATGACAATTCGAAATCCCATTCCAGCATCTTTAAAAATCCGTTACGATCAGTCATTGTTCACGGATCACGACATTTATCTTTTCAAGGAAGGAACCCACTTTCGGCTGTATGACAAGCTGGGCGCCCATGCCATGATTATCGATGGAGTGGAAGGGACTTATTTTGCCGTTTGGGTCCCCAATGCATTAAAGGTTTCGGTGGTCGGTAACTTTAACAGCTGGAACCGAGACAGTCACGCGCTTGCAGTCCGGTGGGACGGTTCCGGCATTTGGGAAGGGTTTATTCCCGGGATTTTAAAGGGCGAGATTTATAAATATTTTATCGTTTCTAAAGAACACAATTTTCACGTCGAGAAAAAAGACCCTGTCGGGTTCTTTAACGAGGTGGCACCGAAAACCGCCTCCATTGTTTGGGATACCAACTATCAATGGCAGGACAGTGAATGGATGACCCACCGTCGTTTTCATAATTCCCTGCAGGCGCCGATTTCCATTTATGAGCTTCATTTAGGATCATGGCGTCGGAAGATGGAAGATGACAACCGTTCATTGACCTACCGCGAATTGGCTAAGCCCCTGGTTGAATATATCCAGTCCTCGGGTTTTACCCATGTGGAATTTATGCCGGTCATGGAATATCCTTTTGACGGATCGTGGGGTTATCAGGGCGTCGGATATTTTTCTCCTACGAGCCGGTTTGGAACGCCGCAGGATCTGATGTATTTGATTGATGTGCTGCATCAAAATGACATCGGTGTCATTTTAGATTGGGTGCCTTCACATTTTCCAGGCGATGAAGTGGGGTTGGCGTATTTTGACGGAACCCACCTGTATGAGCACGCCGATCCGCGCAAAGGTTTTCATCCCGACTGGAGCAGTTATATTTTTAATTATGGCCGCATTGAGGTCAGAGAGTTTCTGATTTCCAGCGCTCTTTTCTGGTTTGAGAAATTCCATGTCGACGGGCTACGCGTGGATGCCGTGGCCTCCATGTTGTATTTGGATTATTCGCGTAAGCATGGCGAATGGATTCCCAACGAATACGGCGGCCGCGAAAATATCGATGCGATCAATTTCCTTAAGAAACTCAATGAAGCGGTGTATCAATATTATCCCGACGTGCAAATGATTGCTGAGGAATCCACGGCCTGGTCCGGTGTGTCTCGGCCGGTTCATCTCGGCGGTCTAGGTTTTGGCATGAAGTGGAACATGGGCTGGATGCACGACACATTGCTTTATATCTCCAAAGACCCCATTTATCGGAAATATCATCATAATGATCTGACCTTTAGTTTTATGTATTCCTTCACGGAAAACTTTGTGCTTTCGCTGTCGCATGATGAGGTTGTCCACGGCAAGAAATCTCTGGTTTCCAAAATGCCGGGGGACGATTGGCAGAAATTTGCTAACCTACGTCTTTTGCTGTCGTACATGTATGCCCATCCCGGAAAGAAGCTTCTTTTTATGGGACAGGAATTCGGCCAGTGGGATGAATGGAACCATAACAAGAGCATCGATTGGCACCTGTTGCAGTACGACCGTCATAACGGAATTTTTAAGCTTGTATCCGATCTGAATAAGATTTACCGTCGGGAGAAGGCCTTGTTTCAAAAGGATTTCAGCTCGCACGGTTTTGAGTGGATTGATTTAAATGATTATACGCAAGGTGTAATCAGTTTTATTCGTAAGGGCATCGGGCTGGATGAAAAGGTTATTGTTGTCTGTAATTTTACACCGGCCACGCATCACAACTACCGGGTGGGTGTTCCTGAAGGCGGCGTCTGGTGTGAGATTTTTAACAGTGATTCGGTTTATTACGGCGGCAGTGGTCACGGTAATTTGGGTCGTAAGGACGCAGAAAATGTTGGCTTTCACGGCAGGTCTCAGTCCATTTCTTTGACGGTCCCGCCGCTCAGTGTTATGTATTTGAAGAGAGAATAGAAAAATTGGCGAGCATCGCCTATGGGACAAACAACATTCAACTGATTTAAGGGAGGAACAATGAAAGAGAAGGTTATAGAAACCGCAGGAAAGACATGGCGTTTTCTTGGGCAGAATGGGGAGACCAATGTGGCCCAGCTGCCGCGGCTTTTACGGGAAAATAATACGGTTGTTTTGCAGGCCTTAGGATGGCTCGCCCGCGAAGACAAAATCAACTACACGATCCGAAGCCGCCGGACGTTTGTGAGTTTGGTCGAGCGTGAAGTTGGCGCGTTTAACGATCTGATTTATAAAATGGGTTCGCTTCCTACAGAGCTAGAAGTCCAAAAACAACAAGGCCGTGCAAAAAATAAACTAAAGAGCCGGTGATTTTCTTATGCGGCCTTTATTCCTTCCAGGACCTTCTTAATAATCCGGAGTTTTTCTTTGAACAAATACGTCTGCATCCACGGTCATTTTTACCAGCCTCCCCGTGAAAACCCTTGGCTGGATGAGGTTGAAGTTCAGGATTCTGCATATCCCTATCATGATTGGAATGAACGCGTCACCGCGGAAAGTTATGCCCGTAACGGCGCGGCGCGCATTTTAGACAACAATCAGTTCATCATTGATATCGTCAATAATTACTCGAAGATCAGCTTTAACTTTGGTCCGACGCTGCTGTCTTGGATGGAGAGAAAAAATCCTGATGTGTATCGCGCGGTCCTTGACGCGGACCAGTTAAGCCAAACGATCTATTCCGGTCATGGCAGCGCTCTGGCCCAGGTTTTTAATCATATTATTATGCCCCTGGCCAACAGCCGTGACAAACGCACGCAGATTTATTGGGGCATTAAAGATTTTGAATACCGTTTTCACCGGCGGCCGGAAGGGATGTGGCTCGCCGAGACTGCTGTTGATATTGAGTCGCTGGATCTGATGGCAGAGATGGGAATTAAATTTACGATTCTTGCTCCGCGGCAGGCCAAACGCGTCAGGGAAATTAAAGAAGGAGCGACGTGGACAAACGTTGGCGATCAAAAGGTTGACCCGAAGATGGCTTATTTGTGCAAGCTTCCTTCGGGACGAAACATCGTTCTTTTCTTTTACGACGGTCCGATTTCTCAGGGGATTGCTTTTGAAGGGTTGCTCAATAACGGCGAAATTTTTGCCGACCGTCTGACCAAGGCTTTTTCCTCTCATCATCACGGCGCTCAACTTGTTCATATGGCGACGGACGGAGAAACTTATGGTCATCACCATAAGTTCGGCGACATGGCCTTGGCTTATTGTTTGAACACGTTGAGTTCCCGCAAAGATGTGTCACTGACGGTTTACGGCGAATACATGGAGAAATTTCCGCCGGCGCATGAAGTCGAAATT
>JAEUSC010000047.1 GCA_016789035.1 Candidatus Omnitrophota bacterium | reverse complement strand
GTCGCTAAGCTGGAACAGTTTGGGCACCAGTCGATGAAGTCATTTGTAGATTTGGAAGACAGCAAGCATTATGAGCTTGCCTTGAAAGTTAAAGATTATCTGATTGACCAAATACTGGCGGGGAAGATTGGTAAGGTCTCTGTTGTTTATCCCTGGCCGAAGGAATTTGGCGTCATTAAACCGCGATTGGTTCGGTTGATGCCTTGCGAACACGTGCTGCGGAAAAAAGTTGAGCTTTTGGAATCTGTAGATCGGGTCATTGAAGAATCCGATCCATTGGACATGATTGGTTATATGGCCAATCTTTGGTTGACATCGCGCCTTCACGAGATCTTTTACGATACAGCCCTGGCGGCAGCTTCCGCCCAGACACAACAGCTGGATAACAGTTCCACAAAGATGAAAAAGGAAGTACAGATGGTTAAGTTAAAATATCGCAAAGCCAAACGCAGCGACATTGATAAGAGTTTGCGCGAAGTCTTTTCTGCCAAAATGATGGCTAATGCCAAGGCTTAGTGTTTTAAAGACAAAGGAGTTCTGATGGAAAAAACCGAACAATTAAAGGAACACAAATCAATTGGCAAGATTTCTGCAGTTCAGGGTCCTGTTGTCGACGTAAGATTTGATGAGCGAGATGAAGCGCCGGCCGTCTACGATTGCATCGAGACGTATACATTCGATGGAAAAAAAATCATTCTTCAAACCGCCGAACACTTAGGGGGCGGTGTTGTCAGATGTATTTCCATGAACGAAACGCTGAATCTTCAGCTCAATGCACCCTGTTATAACACCTTTAAGCCTGTTACCATTCCTATGGGTGACGGGTGCTTCGGACGAGTTATGGATGCCGCCGGCCGTCCGTTAGACAATGCGGGACCGTACGATTGTCCGGAACGCGTTCCGATCCGTCAATTGCAAAAGCAAGTTGCGTTTAATTTAAAAAATAAAAAGCGAGAGATCCCCGAGCTCTTGGAAACAGGAATTAAATACATCGATCTTTTGTATCCGCTGGTGAAAGGAAGTAAAACCGGTGTTCTGGGAGGGGCGGGTTGTGGAAAGACAGTTGTTATTTTGGAGTTGATCAATAACATTGTTAAAGCCCGCGGCGGTGCGTGTGTGTTTACCGGTATCGGCGAGCGCATCCGGGAGGGAAATGAGCTTTATTATGAGCTTAAAGAAAATAACCTTTTGAAGAACGTTATGCTCGCGTTTGGGCAAATGGATCAGCCTCCGGGAGTTCGGGCCGAGGTCGTTAACGCAGGGATTACACTGGCTGAGTATCTGCTGGCCAAGAATAAAGACGTTCTTCTTTTTATGGATAATCTCTACCGATTCATTCAGGGGGGGCAAGAAGTTTCAACATTATTAGGCCGCGTCCCTGCCGAAACTGGTTATCAGCCGACGATGTCGTCCGAGGTCAACATGGTCCAGGAGCGTATTAGGAACATTGACGGCGGAGGATCAATCACAGCGATGCAGGCCGTTTATGTGCCTGCGGACGATATGACCGACCCTGCGGTCGTTGCGATATTCGCCACGCTGGAAGGGGTTATTGTTCTTTCTCGTGACCTCGTTCAGCGCGGTATGTACCCGGCCATTGACGCGTTGCAGAGTTCTTGCGTCAATTTGGATACCATCGTTGTGGGTAAGAAGCATTACTCGGTTGCCCAGCAGGTCATTCAACACTTTAGCAAACACAATTCATTAAAACGCATCGTGGCTGTTATCGGTCTTGAAGAATTGAGCAAGGAAGATCAGAAAGTTTATCGTCGCGCTGAAAAGTTATATAACTTTATGACTCAGCCGTTTACTGTCAGCGAAGTATTTACCGGGAAAAAGGGTGAGTACGTTACGCT
>JAEUSC010000028.1 GCA_016789035.1 Candidatus Omnitrophota bacterium | reverse complement strand
AACGTAAGCATTTGTGAAGTTACCTGTCTGCTCCTGCAAATTGTATGTCATTTTGTCGCCGTAAATCGTCCCCCGTAAACCTTCAACAATAATATTTCCTTGGGCGATAGCGATTTGTTCCTGACGATAAAATTGCATGCTGTCAGCAAAAATTCGGGTCTTACCCCGGGTCACGATGACATTACCTTGGGCTTCAAATTTATTTTCTTGGTTATTAAATGAAACATTGTCGCCCTTGAGCTCAACTGGGCCGTTCATTTCGGATAGATCTTCTGCGGGTTTTCCAGCAGCCGTTTCCGAAACCTGGCCGTGGACGATAGAAGAAAGGAATACGGGTAAAAAAAGCGGGACCCATATCAACAGAAAAAAACGTAATCGAAAATTCATTGTATCCTTACTTATGTTCATGGACTAACACATGTGCTCCGAGAATCCCCGCATCATTCCCTAATTGAGCACGGACTATTTTTACCACGGATGCCGGAACCTTCATGGCCTTTTTTTGAATGACGGCGTGGATTGTCTTAAACAAAAATTCGTGATTATTGGAAACCCCTCCTCCGATAACGATCCGTTGAGGGTTGAGCATATTGACGACCCCCACTAATGCATGACCAATGTGCGTGGCCGCTTCATCCCAAAACTTAAGAGCCGTCCGATTACCCTTTTTTGCCAGAGCATGCATCTTCTCGAGTGAAATATCTGGATCATTAATCATTTCCGAAGCACGCAGAACCAAACGTTTGTTTCCCACATAGCTCTCCAGGCACCCATAGCTGCCGCATCCACAGACAGGGCCCTCTTCGTTGATAGGAATATGTCCTAATTCACCAGCAGAAAAACTATAACCGCGATACAAAGAACCGTTTAGAATCAACCCGCTTCCAACCCCAGTACCTAAGGTCATGCAAACCATATTTTCTACCTTACGGCCGGCACCAAACTTCCATTCTCCCAATGCAATCAGATTAACGTCGTTTTCTAAACATGCCCGAATACCGAGCTTTTTTTCAAGAATCTTCTTTAATGGAATGTCCTTCCAGCCTGAGATATTCGGTAAAAAACGAACGATTCCTTTAGAATGATCTACAATTCCAGGTAAACCTATGCCAATTCCACTGATATTACGGTCGGAAATGGCGTTTCGTTCAATCAATGAAGATATTTGCTTCGCAATTTCGTTGATCAAAAATGTTGGATCTGACGCAAAACACTCTGTGGCAAATTTGGTTCGGTCAATGACATTGAGACGCGCATCCGCCAATCCAAGCTTAATATTTGTTCCGCCCACATCTACGCCAATAACGTATTTGCCCATGTCAAATTCCGCTTATATTATAGTTAAATTGTTTATCAAAAAAACAAAAGTATTGTTTTTTTATTCAGTGGATTTTAACAACAGAAATTTAAAGAGGCCGGCTCTTCCGGGGGAATTCTTTCTCCCAAAAAGCTCCAAACAAAAGTTTTACCTCTTCATTATCAAGTGGTTATGCAGTTAATTAAACTAATAAAAATTGCCACATTGTACATGAAATCCCTGCGGGATTCAACCCAGATTTTGCCTATGTCCGGCCCACTCAATACGTCTGTCTGGAGCATACTTTCATGGTTCTTGATAGTAGAATCAGATTCAGGGAGTGATTGGACGCCCAAAGACGATGGTCCTATTACGGCCCAAGGCTTTGGCCCTATAAAGAGCCCAATCCGCATTGTCTAACAACTCTTCGGCTTGACGCCCCCCATTTGGAAATGTAGCAACGCCAAGACTTAAAGTCGCCTTAATGTTATGATCATATGCCTGAATGACGGCCTCTTGCGCAGCCAAGCGAATACGTTCCGCCGCCAAAACCGCACCATCTAAGTCCGTCTCTGGGAGAGCCACACAAAACTCTTCTCCTCCATAGCGGCCGGCGATGTCAATCTCTCGAATGTTTTCCTTAATGATCTGGCCTATACGTTTGAGTATTCTGTCCCCAGTCAAATGGCCGTATTGATCATTAAAATTCTTAAAATGGTCCACGTCCAACATGACGACCGACAACTGTGATTTGCGCAATCCCGCCCTTTCGACCTCTTCCTTAAAACGATCCATAAAATATCGTCGGGTGTGCACATGAGTCAAACTGTCCGTCGTTGCTAAAGATTCAACGTCGCGATAAAGTTTGATGCGCCTGAATGACAGTGCAAATTGATGGCACAAAATTAAAAAATTCTCTTTATCCTCCGGAGCAACCCCCTTATAAATCAAGTATCCCAACTTATGATCCTTATTTCTTAATGGAAAAACTGTCCACTCCTTGTCCACCCTAATTTCTTTTAACTTCTCGACAGAAACATCCATGAATTCAAATTCTGCATTTGGAATATTTTCCCTAACTTTTCTACGGAAGATACTAAACGCCTGCGCTTCGTCAAAACTTTTATTAATATCCCGGGTCATCTCATACAGCGTAAATATCTGACTTGCTTCTTTTTCCAGCCGAAGCTTCTCTTTAATCGCCCGGTCTTTTTGATTTATGATTTCCTGATAAACATTTTTGGCCTTTAAAACATCCTCGTCGGCCTTCTGCTCCTGCTGCAAGACAACAATCTTAGCCAGGTAGTACACAGCTACAACCAAAACAAATGCAATAAAAATCATGACAATATGCATTTTCTATACCTTGTACTTTCAACCCTTAAATGATTCATGCCACACAGACCTGATTACGGCCTTGCTTTTTGGCCTGATACAAAGCATGGTCAGCTTTAAAAATCAGCTCCTCTTTCATTCGGGCATCATCAGGAAACGTTGCAATGCCCACCGAAACGGACACACTTGTATTCTGACGCCGCAAAACAAAAACCTGCTTTTCAATCCTTGACCGAAATTGCTCGGCGAGAAGGGCGGCTTTATCTTTAGAACACTCGGGAATAATCACACAAAACTCCTCTCCGCCATAACGACAGACAATATTTCCGGGATCCTTAAAACATTCCTGCAAGATGGCTGCTAGCATTTTTAAAACGATGTCTCCGGCAACATGTCCATATGCGTCGTTGTATTTTTTGAAATAATCAATGTCAATCATCAAGAACGCCAAAGATTTTCGACCCCGCAAATCGCGCTTCAATTCTTCTTCCAGCCGGTTTAGCATGTGTCGCCGCAAAAACAGACCGGTGAGACTATCTCTGATGGCCATATCCTCAATGCGTTCATAGAGCTGCGCATTTTCAATGGCCACACTGGCCAAATCCGTTATTGTTAATAAAAATCTCAGGTCCTCTTGGACAAAATGACATGGCACTGCGCTATCCACGCGAAGAATACCTAACGCTTTTTGACCGATCAATAACGGACCACTTATGACGGAGCGAATAATGCGAGAATCCTCCGGAAGGTTCCTTTCAATATCAAAACGAAAATCCTTCTTGGTATCTTCTATTAATAAAGGCTGCAATGTTTTAACCACATGCTGATCAAAAATATCCCCATTCTTGGATTTGATATTGACTTGCAATTGACCTTTTTGGGAGGAAGAAATTCCCATTTCTCCTGTCTGCGAATGAAACAAATATAGGATCACCGTATTATCTTTGTGACTAAAAAATTGACTGACTTCACTGGAAATCGCTTGCGATGTCTCTGCCAACGTTAAAGAAGAGCTGAGCTTTTCTGTCAATTCTTTGAGCTGAGAATAGTTCACAATTTTCCGACGGAAGGACTCCACCGATTTCCACTCTTTTTCAATATCAGCCTTTAATACATTGGCCTTCTCAAAGTATTCTTCTTTCTGAATATTGATTTGGGATTGTTTCTGGGCCAGACGGCGGTGGAAGGAAAGCAAAAGGATAATACTCAAAGAAAGGCCGCAGGCTAAAAACAAAAAAAATGCAATCTGAAAATTGGCTGCGTATACAAAAAGTCCTACGAGAAGGATAGCAAAACCAGAAAAGACGAGAAAATAATTTCTAGATGATTGTTTCTTCGGTTTTTGGGTCAAAGAAGTGCACCTTGCTCATATCGAACACAAGATCCATATCGCGATTAACCTCGGGACGGTCGTGAGCGCCTACCCTGGCGATAAAATTGTGCCTGCCTGAGTTCAAGTACAAATAAACTTCGGAACCGAGCGGCTCCACCACTTCACAGGTCGCGCGAACCGTATTGTCAGGAGATGATTCTGAAGCAAAAAGCTTATCGTATATGTCCTCAGAGCGGATTCCAAAGACAACTTCCTTACCTTCATAGGCTGACATCAGCTTATTCATTTCTTCCACGATCTTGACTTGAAAGCCGCCTTCGTCAAAATAGTATTTTTTATCTTTTTTGGTAATTCGCCCTTGCATCAAATTAATGGGCGGAGACCCGATAAAGCCGGCAACAAATTTGTTAACGGGCTGATCATACATATCCATGGGATCGGCACACTGTTGAACTTTCCCCTTATGCATAACAACAACGCGGTCGCCCATCGTCATCGCTTCTTTTTGATCATGGGTAACATAAATGAACGTTGTTTGAAGTCGCATACGTAATTTATAAATTTCATTGCGCATTTGGTCGCGCATCTTCGCATCCAAGTTACTTAAAGGCTCATCGAATAAAAATACTTGTGGCTTACGGACAATGGCACGGCCCAAAGCCACTCTCTGACGCTCGCCGCCGGAAAGCTCCCGGGGACGACGATCCATATATTGGTCAATCCGTAATATCTCAGCCGCTTCTTTCACTCGCTTTTCAATTTCATCTTTAGGATATTTACGGAGCTTTAGTCCAAAGGCCATATTTTCAAAAACAGTCATGTGGGGATAAAGAGCATAATTTTGGAAGACCATGGCGATATTTCGATCCTTGGCAGGGACGTCATTAACAATCCGATCGCCGATCATAATTTGGCCTTCAGAAACTTCTTCCAGACCAGCAATCATGCGCAATGTGGTCGACTTACCGCAGCCTGAAGGTCCGACTAGTACCAAAAACTCTCGATCCTTAATTTCAAGATTAACAGAATCAACAGCTTTAGAACCGGTCTTATAATACTTACTAACATTTTTTAATGTAATACGCGCCATAACTGCTCAATCGTTTTCCAAATTAATTTTTGTTATTGTCGATAAACTTTTAGATCTTCGACCCGAATTGGAAGCCATATTCTATAGAAAAGCTACTAGCTATGCAACCTATTTATTCCAATTTCAAGTCGAGAGATCCCCATCTTTATATTTCTGCTTTAGATTGCTTGGATGGCGTCGTATATCCAAATAACCGACTGAATATTTCTTTCATTTCATGGCGATTGACAATCATATCAATTAATCCGTGCGCAAGAAGAAACTCTGATTTCTGAAACCCTTCAGGCAATTTCTGCCGGATTGTTTGTTCAACTACTCGGGGGCCAGCAAAACCGATTAATGCCTTTGGTTCAGCCATAATGACATCTCCAACCCCAGCAAATGAGGCCATAATCCCGCCCATTGTGGGATTTGTCAAAACGGAAACGTACAATAGCCCTGCTTTTTGGTGACGAGAAAGAGCCAAACACGTTTTGGCCATCTGCATAAGTGAAATCGCCCCTTCATACATGCGCGCGCCGCCACCCGATCCAGAAACAATAATCACCGGAATTCCTTGTTTAGTGGCATACTCCACAATCCGAGTGACTTTCTCACCGACAACAGACCCCATGGATCCCATAATAAATCGGGAATCCGTTACCGCAATTCCGCATTTAAAGCCGTTGATTTTTCCATGACCAGTAATAACCGCATCCGCTAACTCCGTATACTCCTGGTCTGCCTTTAACTTTTCTTTATATGTCTTTGGACCGCAAAACTTTAATGGATCCATGGACGTCATGTCCTTGTCATGCTCGGTAAACGTTCCTTCGTCCATAAGGATAGACACG
>JAEUSC010000021.1 GCA_016789035.1 Candidatus Omnitrophota bacterium | reverse complement strand
TCCCCTCAAGACAAATACATCGTTTATGATGGGGTTTCCAAAGAAAAGGTGTGGTGGCAGAAGACTGATATGGCTGTGGCGTCTGATAATCAAAAACTTTCCCCGGAGGCCTGGTCGCATCTTAAGTCGCTTTGTACCGAGCAGTTGACCGGTAAAAGGCTTTACGTGATGGACGGTTTTTGCGGAGCCAATAAAGACACCCGCATGAGTGTGCGGTTGGTTACGGAAGTCGCGTGGATGGCTCATTTCTTTAAAAACATGTTTATTCGTCCTTCGGCAGAAGAGCTGCAATCTTTCAAACCTGACTGGACGATCCTTAATGCTTGCAAAGCCACATGCAAAGATTTTGCAAAATACAATATGCGTTCGGAAGTTTTTGTGGCTTTTAATATCAAGGACCGAATGACGGTTATCGGCGGAACATGGTACGGCGGCGAGATCAAAAAAGGTATATTTTCAATCATGAATTATTTTCTGCCCTTAAAAGGGATCGGGTCATTTCATTGCTCTGCAAATGTGGGAGCATCAGGTGACTCGGCCTTATTTTTTGGGCTTTCAGGAACAGGAAAAACAACGCTTTCTACGGATCCGAAACGCAAGCTGATTGGCGACGACGAGCATGGCTGGGATAACGACGGTGTTTTTAATTTAGAAGGCGGATGCTATGCCAAGTGCATCGGCTTAAGCCGGGAACGAGAACCCGAAATTTTTGCAGCAATTCGCCGTAACGCCCTGTTGGAGAATTGCGATGTAAACGCCTCGGGAACTGTGGATTTTTCTTCAAGCAAAAAGACAGAGAATACCCGGGTCTCATATCCTTTGGAACATATTGAAAATATCGTCAAGCCGGTCTCCAAAGGAGGGCATCCCAAAAATATTATTTTTCTAGTTTGCGATGCCTACGGTGTCCTTCCTCCGGTGGCAAAGCTTACCCCGGAGCAGGCGATGTATCACTATTTGTCTGGCTATACCGCCAAGGTGGCAGGGACTGAGCTGGGTGTCAAAGAACCGAAAGCTACGTTCTCTGCGTGTTTTGGAAAGGCATTCTTATTGCTTCATCCGACGATTTATGCGGAGATTCTCGCTAAGAAAATGAAACAGCATCAATCCTCGGCATATTTGCTTAATACCGGATGGGTGAATGGGAAATATGGAGTAGGGACGCGCATTCCATTAAAGATTAACAGGCTTTCCATTGATGCGATCTTGGATGGATCGATTGGAGATTCAGGTTTTGAAACCATGCCTGTCTTTAATTTGCAGATTCCCAAGGGATTAAAAGGCGTGGATGCAGGCATCTTGAATCCACGGAATACCTGGACCAATAAAGAACAATATGACCAGGCACTTCATCAGTTGGGGGGCATGTTTGTGAACAATTTTAAGAACTTTGCTGATTCTTCCATTGGGAAGTCGTTAATCAACTCAGGGCCTCAAATAGCTGTGGGTTAAAAGAATTTTAAGTAATAAGGAAAGTGTTGTTTTCCTCGTTTGATACTAAATGGAGATGGTTTTTTTGAAATCAGAGGAGTAAGTTTATGGCACAATCACAAAAGTTAAAAGTGACTTTGTTAATTGTTGTCTTGGCAGCAGGGTTGGTGGCGGGCATTCGTTATTTCGCCTGGAAAAATGTTCAAACCGCAGACTGGACAACTTTTCGCAAACAAGGAGATCCTCAATCACCGATAAAGATTACCGAGTATATTGATCTGCAATGCCCGGCATGCGCTTATGGATCGCAGCAACTTCAAGGCCTTATTGAGCAGCATGCCAATAAAATATTTCTGGAAGTCCGGTT
>JAEUSC010000490.1 GCA_016789035.1 Candidatus Omnitrophota bacterium | reverse complement strand
CCATCAGCCATTACCTTAAGGACAGCAAGCGCAGCCTTGCTTATCAGTGGGCTGCCGGCGAAGGTTGACCCGTGCATCCCCGGCTTAAACACACTCGCTAGTTTCTCGTTAACAACCATCGCGCCAATGGGCAAACCGCCGCCCAAGGCTTTTGCCAAAGTCATTATGTCCGGCTTGATGCCATAAGCTTTATACGCAAACATCTCCCCGACCCGTCCGAGCCCGGTTTGAATTTCATCAATGACCAGCAAAATGTTTTTTTCCGTACACAAATCGCGCACGGCCTTAATATAATCTTTAGAGGCGATATGAATGCCGCCCTCACCTTGAATCAATTCCATCATGATCGCAACCGTATTTGATGTTATGACCGATTTTAGCGCTTCAAAATCATTAAAAGGAACGGTAACAAAGCCACCGGGGAGCGGAGCAAAACCCTGCTGATGCTTCGATTGGCCGGTAGCTGCCAGAGATCCCATAGTCCTTCCGTGAAAGGAATTGTTTGTTGTGATGATCTCAAAACGTTTACCTTCTCCAAAAGCCCGACAAAATTTGATAGCCGCCTCATTAGCCTCTGTCCCGCTGTTGCAAAAGAAAATACGCCCCGGAAACGAAATCCGAATCAATTCCTTCGCCAGTTTAGCTTGGTTCGGATGGTACAAATTATTTGGAACATGGATCAGCTTATCAATCTGATCCCGGACAGCTGCGACGACTTTGGGATGGCAGTGCCCCAAATTGCTTACACCCCAGCCGGGAAAGAAATCCAGAAACTTTTTGCCGTGAATGTCCGTCAAAATACATCCCTTACCTTTTACGAACACATACGGAACACGGGTGTAGGTTGAAAGGATATTCTGATCGTAACTTAGAAATATTGATGATTTATCCATAACTGCCAGTTAAGACTTGATGATTTGAGTACCAACACCTTGATCAGTAAAAAACTCTAACAAAAGTGCATGCGGCAGCCTCGCATCGACAATGTGCGTCTTCTTAACCCCACCGCCACTTAAGGCTTCCACACATGATGAAACCTTGGGAATCATGCCGCCATGAATAACGTTGCTTTTAATCAGTTGCGCAACCTGTTCGACCGTCAGTGTTGAAATCAACGAACCCGGATCGGATGGATCGCGCATTACCCCCGGAACATCCGTTAATAAAACCAATTTCTCCGCCTGCATGGAATTAGCAATAGCGGAAGATACCTCGTCAGCATTTATATTATGGGGTTGCTTCTCAACACTGATACCCATCGGCGAAACCACCGTGATGCGGCCTTTCCGTAAATGATCTTCTAAGGCCTCCTGATTGACCGAAGTAATGGTTCCGACATATCCTAATTCCCTGTCAGCCACTTTTTTCGTAACCTTAACAATATTTTCCTGCCCCTTTAACCCCGTCACATCACCTTTGAGCTTTTTAATTTCCTCAACGATCTTGGTATTTAATTTATCCAACTCTTCAATGACAATTTTAAGTGTTTCTTTGTCTGTTACACGAATGCCATTATGAAATTCTGGCTTGATTCCCTTTTCTTTGATTCGCGCTGAAATTTGAGGTCCGCCGCCGTGAACAATAATCGTTCGGATACCAACACAACTCAAAAAAACAATATCTTCCAATACATTGTGACGGATTTTATCGTCATCCAGAATACTCCCACCGTACTTGATTACAAATATCTTCCGCCGAAATGCCTGAATATACGGAATCGCCTCAATGAGAACACCAGCTTTTTTAATGATCGCTTCCATAAAACTAATTGTATTCCCCGTTAATCTTCACGTAGTCGTAAGATAAATCTGAAGTCCAGACAACTGCTTTGCCCTTACCTAAATTCAGAACCACTTCAATGGCGATGTTCTTTTCCACAAAAGAGCTGAAATTAATTTTTAAATCATCCTCAGTAATCTTCAAACCTAGTGATCCAACGGCAGCTGCCACGCGCCCCCAATTTGGATTGCTTCCAAATGCCGCCGTCTTAACCAGATTCGAGTTGGCAATCTTAAGGGCAATTGTTTTGGCCTGGGCATCATTCTTGGCTCCTGCAACTTTGATTTCAATAAATTTGGTCGCCCCTTCTCCGTCTAAGACAATCTTTTTTGCTAAATCAATACAAACCTGATTAAGCGCATGACAGAAAAGATCAAAATCTTTGCCTGGCTTAACGATGGGTTTGTTCTTGGCCAATCCATTGGCCATAAGAGTAACCATGTCATTCGTACTTTGGCAACCATCTACGGAAATCGCGTTAAAAGATATGTCAGTGGCTTGTTTCAACGCAAGTTTTAACATCTTTGGATTGATTGCCGCGTCGGTCGTAATAAATCCTAACATCGTCGCCATATTAGGCTCAATCATTCCAGAACCTTTCGCACATGCGCCGATCCTAATAGTTTTTCCACCCATTAAAAATTCAATGGCCATTTCTTTAAGTACTAAATCGGTGGTCATAATCGCTTGTGCAAACTTCTCAGCCCCATTAACATGTAAATCCTTAACCAATTCGGGGATGCCATCAGCTATTTTGTTAAAAGGAAGCTGCTTGCCGATGATTCCTGTTGAAGTCACCAAAACATGGTCCGAAGTAAGCCCCAAATGTTTAGCCACTAGAATTGTAGATTCTTCAGCATACTTCAAACCGAATGGCCCGGTATAACAATTAGCATTACCGCTATTAACAATTACGGCCTGCGCCATGGCTTTTTTAATCTTTCGCATCGTCACAACGAGCGGAGCAGCTTTGATAGAATTCTTTGTAAACACTCCTACAGTAACGGTCGGCACGGTTGAATAAATCAATCCCAAATCAAGCTTGCCTGAACGCTTGATCCCGCAAAAAATTCCATTAGCTTGATATCCTTGCGGGGCCGTTATTCCACC
>JAEUSC010000447.1 GCA_016789035.1 Candidatus Omnitrophota bacterium | reverse complement strand
AAACTTTAATTTCAAATACACCTTTACCTTCGCCAACAGCTCATCATCATTAAATGGTTTCGTAATGTAATCATCCGCACCCGTACCGTAGCCTGCCAACCGATCGTTGGTCATAGCTTTAGCCGAGACCATCAGAATCTTTGTAAACTTTAGGTCAGGATCATTCTTGATTTTCTGGCACGTCTCATACCCATCAATACCTGGCATCATAATGTCCAACAATACGATATCGGGCTTGAATCGAGGAATTTGCTGGAGCGCTTCTTCTCCCGTTGAAGCAACCTTAAGATGACATTGATCCTTCAAAACCTCTTCATAAATTTTTAAGTTGGTGGGATCATCGTCGACCGCAAGTACCTTATCTTTTAATGTCATAGAAACCCTTTCTTTGACTCAATCACTGTTGTTGTTTGGGTATTTTAAAATGAAATACGGAGCCACTATCTTGTGATGATTCCGCCCAAATATCACCTTTATGCGCCAAGACAATGTTGCGCGCAATTGACAAACCAAGCCCTGTTCCTCCCGCCCCAGTCTTTGATTTGCTGCTTTGAACGAATGGGTTAAATATACTTTGCAATTCGTCCTGCGGAATTCCTATCCCGCTATCCTTTATAAAAAACTCAACGTGGCCATTCTGGGATGTTATCCCCATAAACACTTCCCGACCTTCATACGAAAACTTCACGGCATTGGCTAAAAGATTTCTCACCACCTGCATCATTTGGGTTTCATCGAGCTCCACAAAGTCATCCGTATTGGGTTCTTCAAATTTGATTCGAATGTTTTTTTCCTGGGAGATCACATCGAATTCATTGACGACATTCTTGACCACGTTCGATAATTTTTCTCTCTTAAATTGGTATGTCATCTTTCCCGATTCCAGCTTAGAAAGGTCCAACAGCGCATCTATCAAATGCAAAAGCCTCTGCGCACTTGCTTGTATTTCAAGAAAATATTGTTTTATTTTTTCTTCTTTGAGCATTCCTATTCGATCCATACCAAACTTAGAAAAACTCAGGATGCCATGCAGAGGAGTGCGCAGTTCATGGCTGATATCGGCAAGGAACTCCGACTTGGCCCTATTCGCCTTTTCCGCGCGCAGCTGGGCCTTCAGCGCTTCGTCGGTCCTGGTCAGAACCTCTTCTTCTAGCCTCTTTTTTGCTTCGCGTTGTTGTTTTTGAAGAGCATCGTTGATCCTTTTGTTTTCCTTTAACAAATCCAAATATCTCAGTGCTTTACCAACTACAAAACGAAGAATTTCAGCATCGAATGGCTTTACAAAAAAATCTATGGCACCGTTTTTCATGGCTTCTTTGGCCAACTCCACCGTTCCCTCGGCAGTCAACATAACGCATTTATAATCCAAATTTCGACGGGAAATTTCCCGTAAGACCGTTATCCCGTCCATGTCTGGCATCCGCTGGTCTAACAGCACAAGATCCACGGAGTTCTCAACCATAGATTTAAGGGCATTTTCGCCGCAATCAGCCTCAAAAATTTCATATCCTAAAAGAATATGCCTCATTAAATTTCTATTGTTACGTTCGTCGTCCACAATGAGAATTCGTTTCATAATTCTACTTCTAACCTTGTTTCGAGTACTTTCAGTGTTTGGAAAACTTGAAATAAATTTATGTGTCGGCAATTAAGCAATTATCCGATTCCCTTTTGTTTGCGCATTAATAAGACTATTACGTTTCAAATTTTCACTACCGCCTTCGCCTGGTGCTTAAGCGGGAAGAAATTTTCCGGAGAGTCCTTATATGCGCGGACGAGTCAACTGTAGAGTAATCTTCGCTTACGGGTCACACTCGAATATTTGTTTATTTTAAAACCTCAATTTGACGATAAACAGATTTTGACTGTAATTCGTTTATATTACATATACTTATATAGGATCAGTAGTAGTTAACAATGATTTAAACGGGCGTGCGACTGACACTTTTCCACCTATAACCTAAAATCGAACAAGAATGCGCCTGACGAAATATGAAAAGTATTAATGACTGCGGCCTGCAGGCAAGCTCAAGGAAGGAGAGAGTGAAACAACTAGCCTCTAAACGATCAGATTCTTTTGATCACATAAAAATCCAATAAAAAACCCGCTACTCTCGACGAGTAACGGGTATTTTTATGGTTGCGGGGCCAAGATTTGAACTTGGGACCTTCAGGTTATGAGCCTGACGAGCTACCGGGCTGCTCCACCCCGCGAGATATGAACCAAATTGTTTACACACTATATATCAACAATTAAATACTTCAAGTACTTTTTTTAGTGCGATTTTACGCTATTGAGATTTTTTTCCGCGTTGGCTTGTACAACGGCGTTTAACTGATCCGGTGGAACAAACTTATAAATCACTTCGTTGTCTTTGACTAAACCCATGCGTTCACGGGCGACTTTCTCGAGATAGTCCGGATTATCTTTCAACAACCGCTTTTCTTCTTTGAGCGCCACATTCTTCTTGGTTAGCTCGACGATCTGATGTTCGTATTCCGCATTTTTTTGCCGTAAATCCTGCAACTGTGTGTATGACGGCAAAAAAAACGCCAAAATCAAAACCACAAATGTCACAAACCAAAGCGGATTCCTAAACATAAAGACCTTAGGAGTGCAAGATACAACATTACAAGCACACCGAAACGCAGGCCGGTCTAGGTACTTGTTCTGTCATGCACCATGCGGATTAATAAATCTTTCCCCACTGCGTACCGGCATAGATAGCTTTCTTGCCGAGTTCCTCTTCAATACGCAAAAGTTCATTGTACTTGGCCAACCGGTCCGTGCGAGATAATGACCCTGTCTTAATTTGTCCGACACCCGTCGCGACAGCCAAATGCGCAATCGTCGTATCTTCGGTCTCACCCGAACGATGCGACATGATGGACGTGTATTTATTTTTCTTGGCCAGATTGATGGCGGAAAGAGTTTCGGATAAGGTTCCGATCTGGTTGACCTTGATCAAGATGGAGTTGGCAATCTTACGATCGATCCCTGTCGTCAAACGCTTGACGTTGGTTACGAATAGATCATCCCCCACGAGCTGGGTCTTTTTGCCAAGTTTATCGGTCAACGCCTTCCAGCCGTCCCAATCATTTTCATACAGACCGTCTTCAATCGAAACAACAGGATACTTGCTCACCATCCGGGCATAGGCTTCGATCAATTCCGTGTAAGAAATATTTTTTCCATTGTAATTATATTTCCCGTCTTTATAGAAGGACGATGAAGCGGCATCAAGAGCGATATAAACATCCTTGCCGGGCTTGTAGCCGGCTTTTTCGATCGCTTGAATGATGACATCCAATCCTTCCTCATTGCTTCCAAGGTTTGGTGCAAACCCACCTTCATCTCCGACGGAAGTTGCCAAATTTCGATCGTGAAGAATATTCTTGAGGGTATGAAAGATTTCACAGGCCATTTGCATCGCGCGCGTAAATGTCGGCGCGCCGATCGGCATGATCATAAATTCCTGAACATCCAAATTATTATCAGCGTGCAGACCGCCATTGATGATGTTCATCAATGGAACTGGAAGGATATTGGCCTTTGTTCCGCCAATATATCTGTACAGGGGTTGCTTCTTCTCGTTAGCTGCAGCTTTGGCAACGGCCATAGACACACCCAAAAGCGCATTAGCGCCTAAACGCCCCTTATTTTCCGTACCATCTAACGCAATTGTGATTTTATCAATCGCCTTATAATCTGCTTCCTTGCCTTTGATTGCTTTGGCAATTTCGGTATTGACGTTATTCACGGCTTTTAAAACGCCCTTACCCTTATAACGGCCCTTATCGCCATCGCGAAGTTCAATCGCTTCGTGTTCGCCGGTAGATGCACCCGACGGAACAGCCGCCCGACCCAAAACACCCGATGAAAGAACAACATCAACTTCAACCGTTGGATTTCCGCGGGAATCGATAATTTCGCGGGCTTTAACTGATTTGATTTTTGACATGTTTTTAAATCCTTTTTGGGAATGATGACACAGTGGGAATGGATCACACGGAATCGGTGTCATCGGTCATTAAATCCCGTGCAATCACCTTCAATAAATGAAACCCAAGTTAACATAGCTAAAAATCAAAGTCAAATAATTCTTCCTGAGTAATGGCTGGTATGATCACACTCACTTCCGTCTGATAAATGAACAAAATAGCTGTAATCAAATCTGGCAACCGCCTAGACTCGATTTTTTTTTATGATATACTGTCTGTAAATTTATTGAGGCGTTTTGCCGATGGCCTCTTTTCGAGGAACGGCTTTTTAAACACCAACCATTAACCCTTTCTAGAGATTCCTCGCACGCAATATGGCTAAAAATAAATTTTTCAAATATCTACGCTACAACTGGAAAAAAGTCCTTCTTATATTTATTGCAACTCTGATTTGCAGCATCATCCTCTCTTTCCTTTATATGGGGATCGCAAATTTTACAAATCTTGAATCTTTCAGTCGTAAACAGATGATGGCACAGGCCGGATTGTTTCTGTTTATCGGCATTTTGCAGGCTTTCATTTTCTTCCCATTAAACATTCTCGCCTATTATTTCATGTTTATGGGCGGCGGGATGGCCAAGTACCTCGGCGGAGACCCTGCAACACGGGCCAAGTCCGAAGTTAAGTGGGACGATGTTATCGGGATGCAGGACGCCAAGCGCGATGCCTGGGAAATTGTGCAATTGCTCAAAGATAGCCAGAAAGTCAAGGCCATCGGCGGCTCCATGATTAAAGGGGTTCTTTTTTTCGGCCCGCCGGGCTGCGGAAAAACCTATTTGGCCAAAGCGATTGCCAATGAAGCCGGCCTCCCCTTTCTTTCGGCTGTCGGCAGCGAGTTCGTAGGAATGCTTGTCGGAATGGGTGCTGCCAAGATGAAACTCCTATTTCAAAACGCGCGGAAGTTGGCGGAAGTTGAGGGCGGGTGCATTATTTTCATCGATGAAATCGATTCCTTTGCCACCCCCCGTCAGGAAGAACGCGGCTACGGCGGCGCCACCAGCCATAACGCCACGGTCAATCAGTTCTTAACCGAATTGGACGGACTCCGAAAAAAGGAAAACAACATCTGTGTCATGGCCGCGACGAATCTGGAACCTGAACAATTGGACAACGCCATTATGCGTTCCGGACGCTTTGACCGAAAAATTTACGTGCGTAAACCTACAGCCCAAGACCGTGTCGAGATCATAAAGTACTATCTTTCCAAAATAAAGGCAGACGCCAATATCGATGTCGCCCGCCTTGCTGAAAAATGCCAGGCCTTTTCCCCAGCAGATATCAGCAACATGGTGCGTGAAGCAAGTCTTCTTGCGATGCGAGCCCGACGGGAGAATGTAACCAACGAAGATTTAGCCATGGCCATGGAAGAGCTCATGGTCACCATAGAAAAGACGGGCCAAGAAGAAAAAATTCTATCTTCCAAAACCAATGTCCGCTGGGACGACCTGATTGGAATGGAAGAAACCAAAAAAGATGCCTGGGAAATAGTAGAACTCCTGCGCGACCGCCACAAGTTAAATGCCGTCGGTGGACAGATCATTAAAGGGGTCATGATGATTGGTCCTCCCGGCTGCGGAAAAACCTATTTAGCCAAAGCGATCGCGACCGAATCCGGCTTTCCTTTTATCGCGGTGACCGGGACGGACTTTGTGACACAAGTGTGGTCCGGAACAGGCATCCTTCGCCTGAAAAAAGTTTTTAAAGAGGCCCGGGAGGTTGCCAAGTCCGAGGGCGGATGCATCATCTTTATCGATGAAATTGATGCCTTTGTCCGTCCTCGCGATCCAAGCCCCTTTAGCAATACACGAAACAGCGACACCTCATCGATCAACGAATTTCTGACAGAATTAGACGGTCTCAAAGGCCAAAACAAAAATATCATCGTCATTGCAGCCACGAATGTCCCTGAGGACAAACTTGACTCAGCCGTTATGCGTTCCGGACGCTTTGACCGCAAAATTTATTTCCAGAAACCCGCCGCCAGAGAGCGGGAAGCACTTTTGAAGTATTACATCGGCAAAGTCAAATCCGAAGATAATCTTGACATTCCTCTCTTGGCTGAGAAAGGCAAAGGATTTACCGCCGCTGACATCAACAACATGGTTCGCGAAGCCGGCTTACTTGCCATGCGCGAAAGCCGGGACACGATCTCTCAGGCAGATTTGGTCAAGGCCCTGGAACGCGTTCTAATCTCCGTGGAGGCTATGGGCGAGAATAAAATCCTCGGCGGAAAGGTTAACGTCAAGTGGTCCGATGTGATTGGCATGGAAGACACCAAAGAAGAAGCCTGGGAATTGGTCAAAATGCTCAAAGACCGCAACATCGTTAAAGCCGTCGGCGGAAGAATCGTCAAAGGCGTTGTCATGTTCGGCCCCCCCGGCTGCGGAAAGACCTACTTAGCCAAAGCCATGGCCACTGAATCCGGGTTTCCCTTCATTTCCGCAACAGGCAGTGATCTGGTGGGAATTTACGTCGGAGAAGGCGCGCATAAAATGAAAGAAATCTTTAAAGAAGCCCGGTCACTGGCTAAATCGGAAGGCGGATGCATCATCTTTTTTGATGA
>JAEUSC010000442.1 GCA_016789035.1 Candidatus Omnitrophota bacterium | reverse complement strand
TTTTGGTCAAAGCACTATAGGGAGAGTATAAAAAAACTGATAGGTTAAACACAATGAAGCTGCTGATAATAAGCGTGAAAAATATTCCAACACCGAGCAAACTGATACACAAAAGCCGGCATGTTTTAATCGCTTTTAAATATCCCAACTGCATTCTTAATTGAGCCATGTTGCCGAAGTCTTGACGTTGACCGGACCCCATTTTATGGATCATCCGAGTCAGCAATAGAAAACCTAATGACCACAGCTTATTTCTCATATACGATCCTTTCTTGGCTCTAGAAAGACTCCCCTCAGACGGTTAATCGTCCTCGGGGAGTTCTTACGTTTAATCTTTAGACTTACCTAATATAAGGCCCACTAATAGACAGCCAAACCCAACAGTGGCAATCACAGGCCAGGGGTTTTCATGGGCCCTTTTGTCGAGATCCCTTGCCATCTTGTTGACCTGTTCGTGTCCATCTTTTAAACGTTTTTCTGTGTTGTTGATGGCGTCCATGATCCGGTGTTCACCTTCATCAATGGCGCTTTTTGCGTAATTCCTGTTATTCTTTTGTTCGTCTATCATGGCTGTCTCCTTTCATGTTTCACCTGACTAATAGGCAACATTGCCTAAAGTATTCCGTTGAATGTTCTGCGGTTGCATGTCGTTCATAACAGATGTGTTATATTCTGCAGTGTTTGACTGCTGACCCGCCGGCGTACATCCCTGGGTCAATACAATTGCTGAAAATGACAGAAAAAGAATCATGTTAACCATAACGTCCTCCTTTTGATTTCCTTCGTTATCGAGCATAAGCCAAACGGTTTGATGGATCTATTTGCTGAATTTGTACAAAGCGGGCCGCCATTTCCTGTTTGTTAGCCAAACGACTCACCCGAACATTGTTCCCGTGAAGCTGCACGGGGCGTCCTGTCTCCTGACGGACAATTCTTTCGATACCGGACAGGTCCGTTTGTTTTGGATCAAACTTTATTTCCCTGACATTTGCGGTTGCTGTACCCGGCAGATAAATACTTCCATTGCTAAAATCGACGGCAAACGCAATAACACCGGGAATTAAAAAGAAAAAAAGCCCGATCGCATCAAGCGCCACAATGCCAATATCCAGCCGACCTCCCTTTTGGCCGCGACGCTCCGGATATATGAGCGTTCCACATCCTGCCAACTGAACGGTAAGAATAACAATAAAACATGAGGTCCCGAATTTATGCAACAGTGTGTTCATAAACTACATTCCTCCATGACTGTTGTTGACGGTCTTCCTGCGCCGCTTGACCGATGGCATCTAAATGGGAATAAATTTTCTGGCACCGGTAAACCATAATGGCCAAAGCCGCTCCGGCAGCGACCACAAAGACCGGAAAAACCCACGTCAGAATGAAAGTACCGCTGGCCAAGAGAACCACATTCAGGGCGACCAAAGATAAACGCGCTTCCGATACACCAAAATATCCGCAGCTGATTTTAAAATTATTGGTTACGGCAAAATCCATAACGGCATGCACCATAAACCCGGCCGTGATCATCAGACATAACAAAGACAGCATCCAATAGGAATAGGGCAAAAGCCAGGAATAACCGATCACGATCGATGACAAAAAAACATAATCCAGAAAATGATCCATATAAAATCCCCATTTGATAAGACCTGTATTCCGGGCACGTCCGACAGCGCCATCCAACATGTCGGTAACGTATTGAAGGAGAATGCAAGCGCTGAAAATCCAAAGCCAGCGCAGATCGGTTTGGGCTAAGTATCCGCTAAGCACGATGCCCGCAGACCATGCCAAGGTCATGAGGGTTAAATGGGCAGTTGTGATATTCGCAGGCACATTCGGTAACAGTGCCAGGAGCAATTTCTTTTCATAGGGCGCTAAAAAATGGATCAACACCTTATGCTGACCACGAAATTCCCTTGAATGAAATATGCTCATATTTGATTTCCTTTCTAAAAAGGCCGTTGCACTTTTAAGAACTTGATCCAACGGACCCTAGCGGGTCCGCTGGTCAAGGTTATTTCTTTTAATACTTACGCTTCGGCCGTGGCGCTTTGGATCGAATTTGGCTTTCTCCTCTGGCTCTTGGCTTAGGAGCCGGGTAGACATCGTCTTCCACGTCCGTTTCCTGTGTAACCGTAGCCTGCAGTGTACTTTCCTCAGAAGGACCTTCGGCGCAGGAAGCGCACTCATCCTGATTATTTTTCTGAGAATTGCTCTTGGCACTCGGATTGGGCACCTGCGGCTTGACCGGCTGATCCGGCATCTCGATTTCTTTTTCCTCTTTTTCGTAAGCCTGATTCTTCTGCGTGATAAATTCGTTCATGAATGCCTCCTTGGTTGAGAAATGAAATGTTTATGAGTGGTGTTATAACAAAAGCTGCATTAACTCATCATGAACCTAGAATTAAATTTCATTCATACGAACGCGAAAACATTTATAACTGTTATAGGAAACATCGTCGGATAATGCACTGCCAAGTCTTTCATCCGTCCCAAGCGCTCTCACCGATTATCGCGATTTTTGATCATGCGAATCATTGCTTCTCCCGCGTTTTACAATAATTTCTTTGTATGAAAAAAACGGGCATAAGCACGGAAATAAGGTCCAGCACTTATGCCCGAAGAATTACATACCACTAGAGGAACCTGTGGAGCCGCTACCGGTTGTCCCGGTTGTGCTTCCGCTGCCCGCTCCCGCAGTTCCGGTGGAACTGCCGGTCGTATCACCCATACTGCCGGTTGCACTACCGGTGGTACTGGGGCCGCTTCCCGTTGTTCCCATGCTGCCTGTTGTACTGGGTGAATTTCCGGTCGTCCACCCGGAATCGGATGTTCCCGTTGATCCGAAACTTCCGGTATTAAAACTGGAGGAATCGCTCATTGAATTATTCTGATCTATCCTCGAACGGCTGTCCGAATCCATATTGGATGGCCTAATTTGAGTCGTACTCGTGCTGTTAAATCCTCTCGAATCGTTAAAGGTACCTTGATCATCAACATTCATTAATTCGTTACCCATGGAATTGTCCATGGAATTATTCATGGAATTTCCCCTCCACCCGACATTTGCATTACTCGGACGAATGGCTACAAAATACACAAGCGCAACACCCAGCACTAACATTAGAATATAGTTAGTTGTTTTCATAAAAGACCTCCCTAGTTAAACGTTATTTTTCATCTGACGTTACGTTAACAAAATGCACATTAAGCGAGCATGAAAATAACCATAAGATTTATTAATCTTGCCCAACTCCGGACGGTGACTCGGGGTTTTCATTGTTTTTTAACGGGTTATTAATCTTAGATTCGTATAATTAAATGATGGATTCAATGGTTGCCCGATGGAACGCGATGCTGCAAATGCAGTATCTGTCGAATTCACTTCAAGATTATTTACAGGCCGTTTTGAACTTCTGCCTATTCGTGCTTTTTTTCTCTTTATTCAAACGTTTTGCGCTGGGATATTTGGGACGGTTGGCCAAACAGACAGCTACTGACTTTGATGACTTTGTCATTAGCTTGCTGGCGGGTATCGGACTGCCTGTCTTTGTTATCACGGCGTTTTATTTTGTTTCCCTACCTTTGAATTTATCGGCTACACTGCGTATCTGCATTCAGTACCTCACAGTTATTGTCATAACCATCCGTACCGTCCTTCTCATACAGAAAATTGTGCAATATGGAATCGGTAAGTTCTACCGACGTAATATTAAAGGCCCGAATTCGGCAGCCGAGGCCATGATCAACAGCATCTCCGGGATGATCAACATCATCATCTGGATTCTCGGCCTTGTCTTTATCCTTGATAATATGGGGATCAATGTTTCGGCCCTCATCGCTGGAATCGGAATAGGCGGTGTGGCGGTGGCCCTGGCATCGCAAGCCATCCTCGGAGATGCCTTCAGCGCTGTCACCATTTTCTTTGATAAGCCTTTTG
>JAEUSC010000440.1 GCA_016789035.1 Candidatus Omnitrophota bacterium | reverse complement strand
ATCGGTTACGATCATTATTCAACAAACCTCAAGCTGGAGGAATGTTTAGATGACGATGTTCTTTTGGTCCATAGCTGGGAAGGTAAGCCGCTTGCCAAAGAGCATGGCGGACCCGTGCGCATGATCACCCCCCGCAAATATGCCTGGAAAGGCAGCAAGTGGATCAAAGAGATTCAATTTTTATCAGTGGAGCGATTGGGATTTTGGGAAGAGCGCGGGTATTCAACCAGCGCGGACCCGTGGTTTAACGACCGGTATTCTTGAAAATCAGCATCTACGCGGCTTCATCCGGCGCGAGTGCCTTGATGGCCAAGGCATGGACATGTGTCTGTAATCCTTCCGCCAGGACCGCATAGATCATGCGGTGACGGTCGACCAATTTTCTGCCGGTAAATTCTGACGAAATAATCTCCACCGAATAATGCGTCCCGCCAAAAGCAGCCTGCGGATTATGTCCGGCATGCTTGTGGCTGTCATCGGTCACAACAAGTCGTGTGGGCCTAAAGGCTTCTTTAAGAATTTCTTCAATGCGTGCTTTGGTTAACATGTCCGATAGTGTATCATCGTTGAGGTGAATTGCGATTTAATTTTCCTCCCAAAAACAAGACGCGCATGAAAACTTCATTAAACACACAAATATTAGCCGGGGCTGTTCTGGGAATCGTCGGCGGATTCTTTCTTCGCGCGCTCCCCGCTGATTCGTCGGCAACGGCCCATACGCTTTATTTCGCCTCTCTTGTTGCCGGTATTTTTATCGGTTTGCTTAAAATGATCTTGATTCCTCTCATTTTTCTGTCGATCGCAACCGGGGTCGCCAATCTTCAGGCGCATGCCGACATGAAACGCGTGTGGACGTACACGCTACTCTATTTTTTTATCGCCTCCTCACTGGCGCTTGTTTTAGGTCTTGCCATGGTAAACATTTTCAAACCCGGTATGGGAATTCATTTGGACATGTTCAAAGCGGCCCTGACCTCCGCCCCGCCGAGCAACTTAAGCCTGGGACAGTTTGTACAAATGCTCGTAAACGGCCTGTTTGTCAATCCAATCGAAGCCATGGCCAAGGGAGAAGTTTTACCGACGGTCGTTTTCGCAATGGCTTTTGGGATTGGTATGGCTATGTTGGAAGAACGTGTTAAGACCCTGCGCCAATTGCTCAATGAATCGCTGGACATCATTATGCGCATGGTCTCCTGGATCATGCGTTTGGCGCCGTTGGGAATCATGGCGCTTCTGATAAAACTCGTTGCGACACAAAACACAGAACTTTTATCGACGCTCATCAAATTTGTCGGTGTCGTTGTAGGTTCCACTCTGATCCATGGATTTTTTACACTTCCTCTTTTGCTTTGGCTGACCACGCGGGTCAATCCGATTTTCTTTTTGGTGAGCATGCGCGATTCGTTGATCACCGCCTTTTCCACCAGCTCCAGCTCAGCCACCATGCCCGTTACGCTGCGCTGTGTCACGAAAAATTTAAAGGCCGATAAACGCATCGCCGGCTTTGTCATTCCTCTGGGAACAACGATCAATATGGACGGCACCGCCATGTATGAAGCTATTGCCGCCGTATTTGTGGCGAATTTGGCCGGGATTGAATTGAATGTAATCCAACAGGTCATCGTTTTCTGGACCGCGATGCTGGCCTCGATCGGTGCACCCGGAATCCCGAGCGCGGGCATGGTCACCATGATCATGGTGCTGCAGTCTGTCGGCCTTCCGGTGGAGGCGATTGCGCTTCTGATTCCCATCGATCGGCCGCTGGATACCATCCGTACGGTTGTGAATGTGGAAGGCGATGCCGTCGGTACGTTGATTGTTCAAAAACTCGCCCTGAAAAATGATATCCCCAGCATCCAGACTGACTTATAACTCGACAACTTCTTTTCTTTAAGGCATAATAGCCTCCTCGATCAACCGATTAAAAGGAAGTCATGCACTTGTCAGAAAGTTTCTCCAATACATTATGCGTCAGCTGCGTTCACGACAAACAGGACGCCATTTACCAATGGCTCAAAGAAAAAGAACGAGCCTGGACTCCGTTTTATACCTCCGTTGATATCCGCGATGCGGGTTTCAAAATCGCCGTCGTTGACACCAATCTTTTTCCGGCCGGATTTAATAATTTGTGCGAACACGGCATTGCTGACGCTGAGAAATTTGTCCAAGCCGCCATCTACAAACGCGTCCCCGGCGCCAAAAACATTCTGATTGTCGCTGAAGAACACACCCGAAACACCTGGTATCTGGAAAACATCCGTGTCTTGGAATCCATCATCCGCAAGGCCGGGTTTAATGTGAAAATCGCTACGTTTCTCACTGTCCAGCCAGATTTCTGCAACGAGGCCATGAGCAATATTGAACTGGAAACGGCCACCGGCCAGACCGTCAAAATCCATTGCTTCAAGCGCATCCTCAACCGCATCAAAACCGGCGATGAAAAGTTTGATTTTATTTTATTGAATAACGACCTGACGAGCGGCATCCCCGATGTCCTTAAAGAAACCAATATCCCGATCTATCCGTCGATCCACGCAGGCTGGCATTCCCGACAAAAATCCGAACATTTCCGCTACACCAACGCCTTGATGAAGGAATTTGCCGCCATCGTGAATCTTGACCCCTGGCTTTTTTCCTGCTTGTCAGAGACAGTAGAAGATATCAATATCAACGAAGCGGCGGACCGCGAACGATTAACCACAGCCGCTGAGAAACTTTTTTCGGACATTTCGGCCAAGTACCATGAGCACGGCATTGCCGAAAAACCATTTATCTTTATCAAATCCGATTCAGGAACGTATGGCATGGGGGTCACCTCCGTTGAAAGTCCACAGGACATTCTGGAATTCAACCGCAAAATGCGAAACAACCTTTCCAAAGGTAAAAGCGCTCAGGTCATTTCGCGTTTTCTTCTGCAGGAAGGTGTTGATACGATCCATCGCATCGGAGACAATCCCAGCGAAGTCTGTATTTATCAGGTCGATAACAACCTCGTGGGCGGATTTTACCGCTATCACACAGCCAAAAATCCCCGCGAAAGTTTGAATTCACCCGGCGGTATGGGATTTGAGAAAATCTGCCCGCACTCCCATCAGTATGGAGATTGCAATCCTCATCCCAATACAAACATTTTTGATATCTACCGGATGTTAGCCCGTATCGCGGGGGTTGCGACAAGCCGGGAAATCAAATCTTTGGAGACCAAAGCGCAATGAAATTCGTTTTCTTAATGGACCCCCTAGAAACGGTTGTAATGGAAAAGGACACCTCCTTTATCCTCATGCTGGGCGCCCACAACAAAGGCCACGAAATTTATTTCCTGCCTGAAGGTGGTATCACGCTTAAGAACGGCCGGGTGATTTTTCATACCACCAAGGTCATGCCGCAGGCGATTTCCCATCAGCCGTTTGTCATTGACCGTCCGGTCATTTTAACGGATGACCAAGTCGATGTCGTATTTATCCGGACGGATCCTCCATTTGATGCGGAGTATTTGATGGCGACCTGGCTTTTAGACCGGCTGCCCGCCCGCGTAAAGGTCTTTAATCGCCCCAGCGGAATTCGCAGGGTTAATGAGAAAATATGGGCCACACAATTTACATCAATCATTCCACCGACATTGGTCTCCTGCAACAAGCATGACTTGATGGCATTTACGCAGGAAGAAGAAAATACGATCGCCAAACCAACCGACGGATTCGGCGGCCAGTCTGTTTTTCATATCCATCCCGGTCAAAGCAACACAAACGTGATTTTAGAAACACTGACGCAGCGCTGGACCAAGGAAATCATTATCCAACGATACGTGCCGGACTCCAAAGATGGAGACAAACGCATTTTGTTACTCAACGGTGAGCCATTGGGTGCCGTACTTCGCATGCATTGCGAAAGCGATCACCGCAATAATTTCTTTGCCGGCGGAAAACCGAAGGCCACCGAAATTACGGCGCGCGACCACGAGATCATTAATGTTCTTAAGCCAAAACTGCAAGAGCTTGGCCTTTACTTCGTAGGGATTGACGTCATCGGACCATATTTGATTGAAGTCAATGTCACCTCTCCGACCGGCTTGCAGGAAATGAATCGCTTGTACAACGTGACATTGGAAAATACGGTCATAGAATTTGTAGAGAAACTAACCAAAACTTAAGGCGTAGGGACGGGTTATCCCGCCTCTGCTGATTAATTATGCAAAAACTCACACTTTATCATTTCGACGGATGCCCCTACTGTCAAAAGGTTCGCAATTATATGAAGCAGGCCTCGATCACACTGCCCATGAAAGATACAAGGGCTGAGCCCAGGAACCGTGAAGAGCTCATTAAAATCGGCGGCAAACCGCAAGTGCCGTGCCTTGTGATCGACGGCAAAGCGCTTTATGAGTCCGATGATATTATTCAATGGCTGAAAGATAATTGGAAAGGATAAACGTAGGGGCAGCGTCTCCCCGCCCCTTCATAAGAGGCCGGGGCACCCGGTCTCCACAGGCTTATTATGAACACCGATCACATCAAACAAACGATTGAACAAAATATTCCCAACGCAACCGCGCACGTGCTTGATCCCATGAACGACGGCCAGCATCTGCAGGCCTTTGTCGTTTCGCCTGCATTTGACGGCATGATGCTTATCAAACAGCATCAAATGGTCATGCAACCGCTCACAAAGGCCTTTGCCACATCCGTTCACGCGCTGGCGCTCAAGACATTTACACCCGAGAAATGGGCTGCAGAAAAATCTAAGTACGGATTTTAAATTCAAAAAGACCAACGACCATAGAGGATCGATCAAGGAGAAGAAAATGCTGACTGACCAATTGCGTCAACAATTTGACACGGATGTTAAAAATAACCCGGTTGTAATTTTCATGAAAGGTACGCCTGAGCAGCCGATGTGCGGATTTTCCATGCGTGCGGTGGAAATCCTCAAATCATACGGCAAACCGTTAAAGTCCCACAATGTATTGGCGAGCGAAGAAGTCCGCCAAGGCATCAAGGAATACACCAACTGGCCGACGATCCCTCAAGTTTTCATCAATGGGGAATTTGTGGGAGGATGCGACATTGTGACCG
>JAEUSC010000418.1 GCA_016789035.1 Candidatus Omnitrophota bacterium | reverse complement strand
GATGGTTCTTATACTGCTTCCGTAAAACTGGCTGGACTCGGCTTGGGAGAAGCAAGAGTAAAGGTCCAACTCACATTCTCCAATGATGTCAATGAAGCGTTTTATAATTTGATCCGCAGTTCAAGGATCACCGTCACTAATGTCGTAGTGAATTTTGAACAGTTCGCGGTTGGACAGGTGATTGGACAGACGAGAGGAATTTTCCCTGACTTCAAGCTTGATTTCTACAGTGACCGGGGATTGCCAAAACTTACCGCTCAATTAGACCCGCTGATGCCTGTAAATATTGTGGCCCACGGCGGCTTTAGCGATTTATCAGGTTCTGATGTTATTAATGTGAACTTTAATCGCGCCGACATCGATACCGCAAGCATTAAAGTCAATTTTAGGTCAATCTCCAATGAATTTGGAAAGACCGCACTGGTGTTTGATAATCTCTCGTATAATCTCAAGAACAACAGTGATCTGAAGAATTCTTCGGTGTCTTTTGGGCAGTTTTTATCTCCGCTTGGAGGTCCTGCGGTTCTGTTTGGGCCAGATGTAGTGCAACAACCGTAATTTGAGGTGATGAGTGTGGTGTTTATATTCCGAGTAAGAAAATATAAGGAGAGATCATAAAACAATGACTGATTATCTAGTCATTGCTCGAGATTTAACAGGATAGCTAGTTATAGAGGAGTCAAAAATGAAGCCAACTTTTAAAATATTGAGTTTTAATTCTGTGGTGCTGACGGCCGCGGTTTTGTTGACCACAGGTCCGTCGTACGCGCTCACCAAAACACTTCCCGATTTGGTGGTGACCAATTACCAGGATGATTCGTTGTCCACCATCATCAATGCGGTGGGCAAAGAATTTGTCCGGCCATTACCCGATTTAGCCACAGGAGATAATCCGCTTTTTGTGGGGAAGGGTGATTTTAATAACGACCGAATTCAAGATGTTGTGGTGGTCAACGAGGCCGGCACTTTAAAATTTCTGCTGGGCCGGGGCAATGGCGTGTTTGAGCCGTTGACGAATCTTTTTAATTTAGGGTATATGCTGTCCGATACGATTGCGGTCACGGATTTTAATAATGATGGAAACGCTGACATTCTGATTTCCAGTCAGGGCACGTCTGTTCAAGTGCTTTTGGGTGATGGAAAATTGGCCGGTGATCCAGCCACGCATTTTACGGCCCAGGCTCCCGTGCCTTTCGCTGGCCGTAGCAATGCAGTGGCTGTGGCAGACTTCTCCCGCGATGGAAACATGGACGCTATTGTATGTGATTATAATAACCGCAAGGTGTTTATTTTGTTTGGCAACGGCCAGGGTGGTTTGGTGCCTGTGCAATCTCTGAACGCTCCGACCAATACCCAGGATGTCAGCGTTGGAGATTTTAATGCCGATGGATTGCCGGACATTGCGGCGGCCGGAGGCCTGGACAATTATGTTTCTGTTTACCTGGGGCAGCCTCTGGGTTTCTTTACTCAGGCCGCGGAAATCAAGGTCGTGACTCGCGCGAGCGCAACGCTGGGCACAAACGCGGTTGCCATCGCGGACATGAATAATGACGGTTACGATGATTTGGTCACGCTCGGAGGATCCGCTCCCAATTCTGGTGATGTGGTGGATGTCCGTTTGTGGAAGGCAAGCGTGAATAGTTTTGTTGCCGGAGGCACTGTGCCGGCGCAGGGTGCATGGCTCGCGGGTTTGAATATCGCGGACTTAAACGGCGACGGCAAAAACGATGTCATATTCACCAATCAACCGTCGAGCTTCGCAGTCGTGGTCCATTTCGGCGATGGAAACGGAAATTTGGGACCGCGCAAAGAGTTTAGTGCGGGTCGTGATCCGAACGCCATTGCCATTATCGATGCTGATCCCGTTTTGAACGACTTGACCACACGGGTCCGCTTCTCTAATAAGATTGGCACATCGGGGGATGTGACATCATTTAAGAAGAAGGATACGCTGACGGTCACTCTGGAGGATATTCGGTTGAGCAAAAGTACCAAGCCTCTGTTGGCGACTTTGCGATTAAGACAGGGTCTTTTGGTCAAGCAGGTGAATTTCACTGCAAAACCGGACGGGACATTTGCCGCGATCGTGAAGATGGACGGTTTTAGTGCCGGAGCCGTCAGTGCTGTTGTTGACTTTGTTGTTGTTCAGTCTGGAACAACACTCATTCCGGATTTTGCGTTTCACCGCAAAGCAGACTTGACGATTGTCCCGTAAAGCATCTTCATCCCGGGGCAATGATCAGTTTCTAAGAACCAAGGGCGATCCATTTTGGGTCGCCTTTGGTTTTTCTAGGCAAAGGCAAATTTATAGGAAGAAAATACGGAATTATGTTATATTTCTATTCCAAATTTAATAGGATTTTCGCTAACACATGTCGCGGTGAGGGGTTTTATGATCAATTGGATTTTTGGTGGTTTATTTGTCGCGTTGATGGTCTATAAAAAGCTTGTACAGCAGGAGCCGTGGGCGATCGGCATCACCCAGCTGGGCACTTTGGTTTTGGGTTTGGTTTTCCTTTATGTCATTGTTTTGCGTTTTAAGGACGTCAAAAAACTTTGGTACGATTATTTCCACACGCCGGGTTCACCCGTGAATCTGGCCATGGTGCGCATTCTGTTTTACGGGTTTATGTTTGTCACATTTAACATCCAAGAAGTGATCTGGTTTAGTCAGTTTCCAAAAGAATTACAGTTTGCCCCACGAGGAATGGGGTGGCTGCTGCCGCATTTACCGATCAATGAGACGTGGGCCATTGTTTCCGGAAATTTGTTTAGGGTCTTTTGTTTTTTGGCAATGATCGGTCTGTGGACCAGAATTTCCACTGTGATTGTTGCGATTTTGGGATTCTACGTGGTGGGAATCCCGCATTTTTACGGCAATGTGGCGCATAACCATTTGGCGGTATGGATCATGACGCTCTTTGCGGCGTCCCGCGTGGGAGACTTTTATTCGGTCGATGCGGTCATAGCCGGTTTTAAAAAAGCGGACAAGGGGGATGTTTCCGTCCCGGGACATGCCGTTGCTTATGCGCTGCCGCTTCGTTTCATCTGGATTTTTATCGGCATTTGCTATTTCTTTCCGGGCTTTTGGAAGTTGTGGAGCGCGGGCACCGCTTATCTGTTGGGTGATAATCTCAAATATCACATGTATTATGACTGGATGGGTTTTGACGGCTGGATGCCCAGTATCCGGGTCGACCAATCGCCCTGGCTGTGCCGACTGGCCAGTCTGGCGGTCATCTTTTTTGAAATGAATTTTATTTTTTTGATGTTCATTCCCGGCTGGCGGTACTTTGCTGTGTTTGAGGCTTTGTTATTTCATAATCTCACCTGGGTCACCATGAACATCAATTTTCTGGGATTGCAGTTAAGTTATCTGACCTTCTTAAACTGGGAGTGGTTCTACAAATCAATCGGACAAAAGATTCTACCGGAAGCCATTACCGTCTTATACGACGGCAGTTGCAGTTTTTGCCGGCGGGCGATTGCGTTTTTAAGGGTCTTTGATATTTTAGGAAGAATTAATTATCAGGATCTGAATGGTTTTGAGATTTCTCCGGCGCTCAAGGCGCAGGGCATCAAATCTGAGGATTTGATGTACGACATGCATGCCCTGGGACAATCAAGAATATGGAAAGGTTTTGCGGCTTACCGGCAGATTGCCTTGCGCATTCCCTTATTATGGCCGGTATATCCGTTTCTCTTTCTGGGACCGGTGCAGACCATTGGAAACAACATTTACCGCCGGGTGGCGGATAGCCGTACGTGCAAAATCATGCCGAAAAAGACGGCTGTGGTCCCGGATTTGGTGCCGAAAGAAAACAACCGGGCGCTCATTGCTGTGGCCACTTTCATTATAGTGGGCGGATTGACGTTCGGAATCATGAAGGTCGGATCGGCCTGGCCGTTTGCCTGTCATCCCACATTTTCCGAAATCGCCTGGGATAAATTCATGACCATTGAATGTGAAGTGGTCTTTGCAGATTCAACAGTGAAGGTGGTTCGCGTGCCTTCGTTAAAACTCCATACGGGATCGTACCGCATTGCGGGGCTCATGAGTAAGCTGGTCAATATCAAGGATCCCGCGGTCAGAGACCGAAAACTGCTGGCCCTCTGGAAGGTTTTGGTGCAGAGCAACCCGGAGTTAGCAGAAGGACAAACGTTGCGGTTTTATTTTGTGGAAAATTATACTGAGCCTGAAAAACGTCATCTGAATCCTCTGAAACGGACGTTAGCCTTCGAAACTTCCATCCAGTAAAAGACTGAAGCCTTACCGGGAGTGTAAGAT
>JAEUSC010000405.1 GCA_016789035.1 Candidatus Omnitrophota bacterium | reverse complement strand
ATCACTATTTTCGGTCTTTTGCTGTTGATGATGATCTTTAAGCGCTTGTTTCTTTTGCTCCATGGAGAGACCGTCATCATTTGCGATTTTTTCAAAAAATTCCATATTCTCTTGATGCTGTTTATCACGAAACGCAACATTCTCATCGTATTGCGCCTTATAAAAAGTGGTCAACTCTTCTTTCTGAGCATCGGTAAGTTTTGTATTTGTTTTCAGCCTTTCAGCAAGAAAGTCCTGATTCTCTTGATGAATCGTGCCTCTAAAATCTTTACGCTTATCAAACTGTTTCTGACGATGAGACTCTATCGCCGCCTTTTTCTGTTCATCGGTGAGATCCTTAAGCGAAGCTCGGAACTCCTTATTTTCAGATTTCATGTTTTCCTGAAATTCTTTAACCTTTGATTTCTGCTCTTCACGAAAAGCCTTACGTTCTTCCCCGCGCTGTCCAGCCCAAGCCGAATGACTTACAACAATCATCGCAACCCCTATTAGGACTCTTAACCCCATACCTACCCCCACTTTTTAAAATAATGACTAAAAATTAAACTGCACCCGCGCCTTTACATACAAGCCTTGATCAGGCATTACTTTTCCATTGTCATCTTCATAACGCAACATTCTTTTAAAAACACTCCCCGCCGAGACCAATCCAGAAACATTCTTTGTGAATTGGTGCTGGATTCCCAGACCTGCGCTTAATTCTCGATAAAAAAGCACACGCCCCTTGTTACCACTACCGGTCAACTCATATTCATCATTGATTATATCCGCCTCCAGAATTAACTTCGTTTTCTCCGAAGCATGGTAGATGATCTGCGGATTATCGGACGCCATATTAATCTCCCAGTATTGATTGGGACGATAGATAATTCCAAGCAAGGGAAGAATTTTGGTATCAAAATCAGGACGAATACTAGCACCGGCGAAGACAATGAAGTTCTCATCACGTCTGTAAATCAAATATGACCGTATGGGAATTCGAAAAGTATCGGATGAAAAATTATCCCACCCATCACTATACATTGACGGCATAATGTCCAAACCAAGAAAATAATTTTGTGAGGCAGTAAACGGAGCCGGAATTTTGACCCCCGCACTGAAACTTAAGGCCGCTAAATGAGAGGGAAGAAAAACAGGAACATCACTTTTGATATCAGTATGCCTCCCTGATATTGAAAAAGAAATTGGCATTCCATTTTCAAATTTTGAATCATAACCAACCGACGCCTTCGTTTCAGATACACTAATCTGTCCACTTTGAGCATCTACATCGGTCTCCCAAATGTAACGAGACTCCATCTGTCCAGTTATTTCAGGTCTCTCATTAGCTAAAACTCCACAAGGATTCTGTCCAACAAAGAAACCCGTTAGAAGGATGCCCATAACTTTCAGATTTGCGTCTCTCATAAACTCCCTTTTTTGAAATCTGTTTTAAATACAATTCTGGATTAATGATTATATTAACTTCTTCTATGAAACCAAAGATAAAATTGACATTTTTAAATTGACTCCTCCATGTCTGCGCTAAATCAAACGTTATGACCTTTTCTATGAACTAATAATCGCTCCAGCGTGACGATTAAGTCTTACAATCCATAAAAATCGAATGTTACGCCTGTTTAATATTTATGCTTATAAAAAAAGAAAGGGACATCTCTTACGAGATGCCCCCTTACACACCCATTAAACAAATTAGTATCTGTCTCTACGACCACCGCGATCATTACGGTCACGATTCCAACCACCGCGGGATGCGCCACCACCTCTGGGGCCTGATTCTTCTTTTGGACGGGCTTCATTGACGTTCAAAGGTCGCCCCATGAATTCCTTACCATTTAATGCGTCCATGGCGGTCTTTGCTTCCTGATCATTGGCCATTTCCACGAAACCAAAGCCACGCGGAGCACCTGTGAATTTATCTTTGAGAATGGAAACCTTGGAAACAACGCCAAATGTTTCAAATTCCTTACGAAGATCTTCTTCTGATGAAGCGTGTGGCAAATTACCGACAAAAATATTCATAACAACTCCTGTTTTTACCGCATCACAATGCGTGTTATTTTCTTTGTGAACAATTTCACAAAGAGATCCAATTACGATTAAGGATGCGAACAAGAGACCAGAAACTAGGAGGACTGAAAAGACCAGACTAGGAGAGTCTAATGGCGTGATCCACTCGAATTGTTGCGCCCATCTTACATTATAAGGCTAGAAAGTCAACAATCCTTTTACTAACACATCAAAGAGCAATCGCTACGAGTTATGCTCTATTACGATCCTTTATTTTTCCGGCTACACTAAAAGTTGCACAAAAATTTCCCGCTTCCAGAAAAGCGGTCAGTTGCGCCAAGGTAAAAACATGAATGCGCTTGCATCGGGGACATTTGACCTCAATGGCCTGTGTTAGTTTCTTAAATAAAAGCCGGCTACATTGGCAGCGCAGCTCCAAGTCCTTGTTCATAACCTCAGACACCCCGAAAGCATTGTTCATATATAAGTCAGTTGTTAGCTTAGTTGTCACAAAATTAGCATTGCGACTAAGCAGTGTCAATATAATTCTTGAAAGTTGAAATTTCTGACTGGCTATAAAAGGGCTAAATAAAATATTCCGGGTCAAGAACAAGGGATTTAACTAAGAGGTCAACAATCTTTTTAACGGCAATCTCGGAATCTTCATTTCTTTTCAACTGAAGATCAACCAGTTGATCCGAAAATTGATTTTCACCTACGTTGACCACAAACGTACGGTTAGGGCTATTGAGCTTTTTTAAAACTTCCAACTCATATTGGTCGATATTTGTGATGGATGTAACTAGAATCAAGCCCGCATCTGTCATCAAGTGGGCCAATTCACCCAATTGCTGGATTTGCTCGAACTTTCCTAACGTTTTGTCCTTCGAGTCGTGCGTTGCCAAAACAAGTCTGTTGGAAATACCCAAGAAATAAACGAACCGTCCTAGCTGAAATAACGCCTCTTCGAGCGCCTTTGCGATCCGCTGCTTTCCCGTATCAATCTCTCCTGTAAGGATAATAAAGGCAGACTTATGGTCATATTTTTGGGCACGGACATCAGGAGTAATGTGACTGCGCTCCCACGCAAATTCTCTCTTTTTGATGTGTGTCATTAACAGATTATCCTGGCTGGCGACTGCCGAAAGAATGATGCCGCCACCGGAAATTTCGTAGTTATCCACAATCACAAAACGTCCGGTTTCGGCAATTTCTCCAACCAAATCAAAAGCTACCGGTTTCATGGTTTCAAATGTACACTCAGCAACCTCATGGCGGTCCACATGGTCCTTTTGACTTGAGGAAAGCTCAGCCGCATTTAATACATGAAGTATTTCGGAAATAACCACCGGGACCTGCTGAGTGGCTATTTTTAACTTATATGTTTTATTTCTGACCAGAGGCTGTTTTCCCATCCAAAAGACATTGGCTTTAAATTTAGAGCTAACTTGAGCCGTGGACTCGGATTGTTTACAGAGAATCTCACCGGGACGTATGTAAATTTCTGTATCAACCGTAAAACCTAAACTTTGGTCTGCAAAGGCTTGCTGACGGGATGGGCCGTTAAAGTATTCAATAGATTTGATGCGGTTTTTCTTTCCAGAAGGAAGGAAAATAACCTCATCACCGATCTTAATGGTTCCTGTAGCAATACGTCCCGCAATAATCCTTCGCTCGTCGCCCTCTTCTGTAAACTTATATATGTCCTGGACCGGCATGCGAAAAACCTGATTTTCCTTGGGGGCCGCTTTCTCAAAAGAATCCAAGACTCGCAGAATATCCTGCCCCTGATACCATGGCATATTTTTTGAATTCGAGACAATATTATCCCCATGAAAGGCCACAATCGGAATAAAACACTTGGGGGTCAAATTGATTTCCTGCAAAAATTTTGTATAGTCGGTCTTGATTTGCTCAAAGACCTTCTGGTCGTAACCAACCAAATCCATTTTATTAACGCAAACAGCCACGTTCTTGATCCCTAAAAAACGCATGACATAACCGTGACGCTTGGAATTTTCGCGAATGCCTTCATGCGCATCAATCAAAAGAAGCGCAGCCTCAGCGCGAGCAGCTCCGGAGATCATGTTCTTTAAAAATTCAATATGACCTGGAGCATCAATAATTATATAGTCTCTCTTATCGGACTTAAAAAATGACCTAGCCGTATCAATAGTGATTCCCTGCGCCTGCTCATCTTTGAGCGCGTCTAATAAGAATGCATACTCAAACGGCTTGGCGTTACGCTCGCAATTCTTTTTGACCGCTTCGAGCTTGCCTTCCGGAAGGGATCCCGTATCAGCCAAAAGACGGCCGACTAATGTACTTTTGCCGTGATCCACATGCCCTACGATAACAACATTCATTTGTTCGCGATGGTCGCTCATATACTTTGTGATTCTCAAAAATAACTGTCAGTGAAAAAAACAAACTGATCCCAAAACGAAGACTGAAGACTACATATACCCTTCTTTACGAAGTGTTTCTAATCCCCCGCCGTCCTCTTTGTCTTGCGCACGTCCAGATCGTTCTGCAATGTTTTTAAATTTTCCACTGCGCAGCTCTTCAATGATCTCTTTAATACTTTTGGCTGTTGAATCGACGGGTGTTGTGCAAGGATAACATCCTAGCGACCGGTACCGCTTTCCGTTTCCTTGGTCAAAATATAAATTGGTAATCGGAATACTTTCCCGTTCAATATATTCCCAGATGTTTAATTCGGTCCAATCCAGCAAAGGATGAACCCGAATATGTGTTCCCGGGGCGAAGTCTGTCTTAAATTGATTCCATAATTCCGGCGGCTGGTCTCCAACGTCCCAGTCACTGTTTCGATCACGGGGAGAAAAATACCGCTCCTTCGAACGGCTCCCTTCCTCATCAGCGCGGGCACCAACGATAACTCCGGTATACGGTTCTATATTTGTATCGATATCATATTGTCCGGTATGATGATTCAGACGTTTTCGAGGCCAATTACCGGACAGGGTATTTTTGAGCGCATCAGTTTTTAATGCTTTACAGCAGGCAATACGATCAATGGCTCCGTCCGGATAGGTACGCTTGTCTTTGAGCGCCTGAATATTCTGGCCTACGATCATGTTCAGCTTAAATTTTAATGCCAGCTCATCGCGATATTTGATCATCGCAGGAATTTTATAATTGGTGTCGATGTGA
>JAEUSC010000373.1 GCA_016789035.1 Candidatus Omnitrophota bacterium | reverse complement strand
ATGGGACACTCAATGAGCCCGACATCTTGCCGGCAGCGATTCCCAATCTTCTTGTAAACGGTTCAAGCGGTATTGCCGTCGGGATGGCCACCAACATGCCCCCGCACAACATTACTGAGGTAACCAACGGCATTGTTCATTTGTTAGAAACTCCCGACGCAACCGTTAAGGATCTCATGAAATTTGTAAAGGGACCAGACTTTCCAACGGCGGGAATTATTTGCGGCAGAGACGGAATTTTAGAGGCCTACAATACCGGTCGCGGAAAGGTTGTCATCAGGGCCAAGGCATCTGTTGAGCATCAAAAGGGCAACCGTGAAGCGATCATCGTTACGGAGCTTCCCTATCAAGTCAACAAAGCTAACTTGATTTCTAATATCGCAGATCTCGTCCAAAACAAAAGCGTGGATGGAATTACAGATATTCGCGACGAATCTGATAAACAAGGAATCCGAATTGTCATTGAGCTTCGACGAGATGTTGATCCTCAGATTGTGCTTAATTACTTGTTTAAGCATACTCAGATGGAAACAACTTTCGGAATTATAAATCTGGCACTGGTCAATAAACGACCAGTGGTTTTGTCGCTTAAACAATTGATGTCGTATTACATTGATCATCGTCGGATCGTGATTCGACGAAGAACTCAATTTGACTTAGATAAAGCCTTGAGACGTGCGCATATTCTAGAGGGATTGCGTATTGCTCTTAAGTTTATTGATGAAATCATTAAAACCATCAGAAAATCTAAAAGCACGGCTGAAGCCAAAGTCGCCCTCATGAAAAACTTTGAGCTTAGTGAGATTCAGGCTCAGGCGATTTTGGAAATGCAATTGCAGCGTTTGACAGCGCTCGAACAGGACAAAATTGAGTCGGAATATCAGCAGCTTCTCAAAGATATTGATGATTATCGGGCGATTTTGGCATCTGAAAAACGCGTTGACGGTATTATCAAATCTGAGCTTTCTGAGATTCAGAAGAAATATGGAGATGAACGAAGAACGGAAATCACAGGCAAAGTTGAAGATATCGAAATCGAAGATCTGATTGCTGACGAGGAAATGGCGATCACTATCAGCAATAATGGCTACATCAAACGATTAAGCGTTGATGCTTATCGAAGCCAAAAACGCGGCGGTAAAGGCGTCACGGCGATGACAACTGGCGATGAAGATTTTGTGAATCGTTTATTTATTGCGTCCTCGAAAGACTTCCTCATGATTTTTTCGAGCCTTGGTATTGTGCGAATGCTTAAGGTCTACGAAATTCCTGTGGCTTCCCGCGCTGCTAAAGGAAAAGCCATTGTAAATTTGCTGTCATTTAGGCCGGAGGAAAAAATCAGCGCGATCGTTGCAGTCAGGGAATTTAGAGATGATCAATCGGTTGTATTCGCAACTAAGCAAGGTTTGGTCAAAAAGACAAAACTTTCCGCGTATTCAAACACACGCAAAGGAGGTATTGTCGGTATTGGTTTAGAAAAAGGTGACGAACTTATCGGCGTGAATCTAAGTAACGGCAAGGAAGATGTATTGTTGGCCACGCATGAGGGCATTGCTTTACGTTTTCCTGAGAAACAATTGCGAGACATGGGGCGTTCTGCGAAAGGCGTTCGCGGTATTAATCTGGACAAGGATGATTATGTCGTGGGCATGTTAGTTTTTGCTCCGGACGTTGATAAAACCGGCGCTAAACTATTAACGGTGTGCGAACTGGGTTATGCAAAACGATCAGACTTTGCTGACTATCGGACCCAATCACGCGCCGGCAAAGGAATCATTAACGTTAAAATTACGGAAAAGAACGGAAAGGTTGTCGGCGTTCTTTCCGTTATGGATGACGATCAAATCATGGCTGTCACTAAAAAAGGAATGATCGTTCGGTCGTCTCCGTCAGAAATTCGTGAAACCGGGCGCAGTGCCGTCGGAGTTAAATTGATATCATTGGATTCAGGAGATAAAGTTTCCTCGGTTGCCCATCTGGCAGGCAAGGATGAAGAATAGTCAAGGAGACGAATGTTTTTCTTGACGAATGAATGTTCACGAATATAATAAGGGCCTGTTTGAAATTCATGCCCATTTTGACCCCATCGTCTAGCCTGGTCAGGACACGAGCTTTTCAAGCTCGGTGCGCGGGTTCAAATCCCGCTGGGGTCGCTTCTTTCTGAAGCGATATAAATTCAAAACAAAACTGAGGGGTTCTTATGCTGAAAATATATGGTTCCGATCTTTCAAGCCCAGCCAATAAAATTCGTTTTGTTGCCAATTATCTCGGTATAAAATACGATTACATTCTTGTGAAATTAAGAGAGGGCGAACATCAAAAGCCAGAATTTTTAAGAATTAATCCAATTGGAAAAATTCCTGCCATTGACGACGACGGTTTTTGTCTTTTTGAAAGCAATGCTATTTGCAGATATTTGGCGGATAAGCAACAATCCAATATCTATCCCAAAAGTCTCAAAGAGCGCGCGATCACTGACAGCTGGATTGATTTCGGATCGATGCACGTTGGAGTTGCGGTAAGTAAGGTTGTTTATAACCGGATTTTTGCCCCGATCCGTAAGGTTGAAATTGATGAGCGGTCAATTAAGGAAGGTTTAGAATTTCTAGCTAGATTTTTACCGATCGTGGATAGGCAGTTGTCTGCAAATAATTATTTGATGGGCAATTCCATAACGTTAGCAGACTTTAATATGCTTGCCCTTCTCGATCCTGTAGAAATGGCGCAAATTGATATTACAACCTACAAAAATATTTGCGTTTGGCGAGAAAATCTTAGAAAAGAAAATTTTTATACTCAATGTCATCATGAATATGGAGAGTCTTTGAAGCAGAACTCTCGCTAATCAAATGAAAATTGCTTTAATTCAGTTTAATGCAGGGCCCGACAAAGATATGAATATTGGTCGGGCCATTTCTTTTATTACCAAAGCAGCAGATGACGGAGCAAAATTTGTTCTTTTGCCCGAAGTATTCTTATATCGAGGCGATTTATTAAAGAAAAAGAATT
>JAEUSC010000317.1 GCA_016789035.1 Candidatus Omnitrophota bacterium | reverse complement strand
TTGCGCTTTTCCAGACCGTCGATCAACCGAACCATGCTTGTCTTATCTTTACAGCTGGTGACAGCCAATTCCTGCTGATTGACCCCGTTATTGCGGTCAAGCCGGCGCAAGAGGCCCCATTGCTCACAAGTCAAGTCATATCCGGCGTTGGCAAAATTGCGGTGTAACCGCGCTCCCAAACTCCTGACCGTGCGGCCCAATATATGACCTAAAGAATCTTCAAGAGAGTATTGTTGAACCATAAATTAGTTGCATGCGCAACGATAGAAAGTCTACAATTCGGCATTGCCTTTGTCAAATTTTATTTTCCTTCACGCAATAAAATGTCACTCTTTGACATTTATCGCATCTAACTAAGGTAGTGAAGCATCTTTCCCTGAACTTTAACGTTGTTGCGTCTTTTAAGAAATAAAATCCCCATTCCTAGAATAATATAATAAACAACAATAAGGGACACGCTCACCTCTTTAACAAAAAAGCTTCCATACGGCACACGGCTGAAGAACTCAATGATCAACATCAGCCCCCAAAGGACAAATTTAATACATGCAGCAAACAATCCTGCCAAAGGCGGCAGCATCAAACCAAAAACGACCGCCCCCACACCCAGCATAAACAAGACCGAAATAAATGGAATGATAGGAATGTTGGCAAAAACGCTCACAGGAGTAACCACTTGAAAATAGAATGCTATCAGTGGAAGCGTTCCAATCCATGCCGCCAGGGAGACAAACAACATTTGCCCCAACATTATCTCAATAGGAGTTTTGAACCATGATTCAAAACACGCATACAAAGGTGGATACAGATAAACAATCGAAAAGACTCCAATGAACGAAAGCTGAAAACCGACATCAAATAAATTTAATGGATCCATAAGAAGAATAATCACGGCTGCAATTCCTAATGAATTTAACGTGTCTTGTTCGCGTTCTATTAAAACCCCCATCAGCAACACGATGGCCATAACCACCGCTCTGAGGACTGACGGATTCGAACCAGTCAGCAGACAATAAAAGACAAGACCTACGATTGTAAAAATGATCTGCCCCCTCCGGGGCAAACGAAAGACATTCAGGACAATAAAAATCAATAAGGCCATGCTGGCCACATTCATACCGCTGATGGCCAAAATATGCGCGGTGCCGGTACGAACAAAGAGATCCCTCGTACGACTGTCCATGTAGTACTTGCCCCCCAGGACCAATGATTGAATAAATCCGGCTTCAAATTCATTCAGATGATCTTCAAGAAGATGTCTCAAATGTTTATGGAGTTTTAAAATATGGCAGTGTATGACATTGCCATTGTGTGAAGAGATAATTCTTACCGGCATCTTTCTTCCGACGCTGAATACCCAGTAGATACCATTTCGTTTCAAATGTTCCTCATAACTATAATGTCCCTGCGTCATCCCTATAAACGGTTTATGAAGTTTCCCCCCCATGATGATCCGTTCGCCATAATTGAGCTCTTCTTTCCTAAATATATTGACCAAGACTTTTCCCGAAGGACTGACGCATTGGAGCTTATTAGTACACACCTCCTTCACCGAAAGCTCAAAAGAGGTTTTTATCCCATGCATAGTGCTGCGAACGATTGCGGGGGAATCGAGGATCCCCTCAATCATTGAAACATTTGCAGCTTCCTGCCATGTCCATAAACCCAGATCATTTTTAGGCAACATTTGTGCTTCACCTTGGATGATCATTCCGCAAAAAAGGATCATCACACAGACGCTTGCAACAGAAGAAAATAACTTTAGGCGATAAAAAATAAAAATACAGCAAAGGAAACACGCCGCCAGTGCAAGTAGAAACGGCATCCGAACATGTCCGGTGGACTGAAATCCAATTCCTACCACTAAGAATGCCGCAATAAGTACGCAGGGCCTGTGAACATAATTCATTTTTATCATAAAACAAGATACGGTCTCATTTTTACGTAATTCTTCCAGAAAATCCCAGGCACTTTGCAAAGATCATCAACCGTCCGGAAATTTCCATTCTCCCGACGGTAAGTAATAATGGCCTGGGCGCCTTTTTCTCCTATGTAAGGAACCCGCACAAGTTCATCTTTAGTGGCAGTATTGATATTGGTTTTTAGGACAAATCGCTGCGGGGAACTGATAGTTTTATCAACCCCGGGGTATTTTTTAAACAAATAATTAATAACCGAACCGCAAATGATGACCGCGGTCAGGGATAACAAGACAATCTTCTCCTGTTTGGTTAAATGCAGCATGTTCAAAACATCGTTGGGGGAGATTTAAAAAACTGTGGTGGGATCACAGAAGCGACGGCATCATAACAAGGTTACCTGCTCTTGTCAAACGACTCGCTTTATTAAGCTCGTTTCGTCGCTTGAACTTTCTCAGATCTGGCGTCTGGTCAGAGTGTTAAAACAGCGTCATTTGGCGATCATCTTTTTTTTCTTGATCACGTCTGGACTTGGGCTGCAAGCGTTCATAGGTTTTGAGTTCATCCTGGATATCGCTGATAAACCGTGAGGCCAAATTACTTAATGTTTGTCCATGCATGGATCGTTTTAAAGCGCGGGTCAAACACAGATACTCTTTGGCCCTCGTCATTCCGACATAAAACAATCGGCGCTCTTCCTGAACATCGCTTGTCATTCCTGAAATATTAAGCGGCAACAGCCCTTCTTCACAACCGGCCATAAATATCGCCGAGAATTCCAGCCCTTTGGATGCGTGAATTGTCATCAGCGATACCTTCTCTACCTGAAAATCAAAATAATCTTCCGGCTTCTGCAAGGCCAACTGATCAATCAATTCCTCGATCGAAGCCATCCCCCCGGCGAATCGCTCAATCAACGCCCATTGCTGCATTAAAAGGGTATTCGCCTGGATCAAAGATTGACCTGTCGGGCTTGCGGCAAAATTCTGAATTATCTCCACGGGAGTCGCACAGACACCTTTTGCAAAGACCAATAACGAGTTGATCACCTCAGGCGCCAATTGCACCGATTTTTGCGCACAAACCTGATAGGGAATACCGCTACGTTCCAACGCTTCAATTAACGCGTGTCTTTGTGTATGCAGACGGTAAATGACAGCAATGTCGGAAAACCCTACGGAAAGCGGAGCTTCATCCATCTTTACACGCTTGCTGTCCCTGGAAAACATACTGGTCCCGCCTATCAGTTGCTCGATTTGGGAAACGATAAACTCCGCCTCAGACCGATCCGTCGGAGATTCATGGACCACCAGCCGGCCCTGACGGTTGAGTTGAGCGATTGCATCCAACCGGGACGTTTGATCCGCCGAAACAGAAATAACCTGGCCGCTCGCCGATAATATATTTTCTGTTGAACGATAATTTTCCCTGAGCATGATCATAGTGCTGTCAGGAAAGTCATTCTCAAACTGAAAGAAATATTTGGGATCACTGCCACGAAAACCATAAATCGCCTGGTTAGGGTCTCCGATGGCCGTTAAGATTGCCCCGTCCTTAATGAGTTCTTTCAAAAAGGCATGCTGAATCGCATTTAAATCCTGATATTCATCCACACACACATAACGAAAGGTTTGCCGAACCTGCCTGGCGACCTTCTCGCTGTTGCTTAACAGTATGAGGGCTTCATTGATGAGATCATCAAAGTCGACCAGACCATGCGATCGAAGAATTTCATTATATTCCTTGAGGCGAGCGGGCTTAGTCTGCCGTGTAAAAAATGATTTCCATCGCGAAATTTCTTCAAGCACTGGATTTAAATCCCGGGACGGCAAACCCCAGGCCTTTTTAAGCAACTGTTCAATTTCTTCCGCTGAAGAAACCCGAAAGCGTTCCGGAAGGCTCGTAAAACGGTGATATTCCCGCAACAAACTCAGACAAAAACTGTGAAAGGTCCCGACCGTTACAGACTTTCTCCCGTCAGAAGAAAGCGCATCAATCCGTTCAGCCATCTGCTGCGCGGCCTTATTGGTAAAGGTGATTGCGAGGATTTTTTGTTGCGGGCGAAGTTGAGAAATCAGATGAAAAATACGGCGGGTCAGCGTGTGCGTTTTACCGGTACCCGGTCCGGCAAGAATCAACAAATGCCCAGCCTTATGACAAACGCAGCGCCATTGAGCGTCATTGATATTCTTTGGTTTCTGCATTTCTTTCGCCAGCATTGTGACTCAGAACAGAGTTAACGTTAATCAAAACGTTGGATGAGCACCGAGAACCCATTTTCGAAAATCAATTGACCTGATAATTTGAAACACGCCATTGTCCATCCGAATCAACCATGGATGTAATTGTCTCCATAGCGTCGCTTTTCTTATCAAAACTGGTCTTAAACTGGATGACCACATATTCTCCCGCCGGAAAACCAGGCAAATGGGTTAAATATTGATAATTCGCAACTTCCCGTGACATGACTTTTCCAAAGGGATACCGGACCTGCTGCATGGTTGTTTCCCACTGCCCATCGGGAATCCGTTCTTGAAAAAACTTCGCCGCGCGATCCCAGCTTTCACCGTAGTGCTCTTGATCAACAATGGCGACCCAGTCTTTCGAGCAATCGATAGCGGCATTCACTTTGTCCGCTATCAATTCTTTCTGCTCCTGTGTTAATTCGGCGGCATAAACTGGAGACGTAATTCCAATGAGTAAAATTAATATCCAAGATAAATAACGAGTTCTCATTTGCTATTCCTCAAAAATATGAACTTTTAACTAAACGCTTAAAAAAGCGCCAATTGACCTTCGACGGCCTTTCGCTCATGGTCAGCGTAAATTTTGATGACACCGAACTCTCCGTCGTACCCGGATTCAATGGATACATCACCCTTGCGCATCCGTGAAACGGACTCCGCCATAACCTCACCTGCATTTCTGCGGATCTCTTCAATGGGTGCATCCATAAGAATATAAAATTCATTACCAATCGAGGCGAGCATCTGTTGATACATCTGCTGCACACCTTTACTGTTAACACCTGCGCCTTTGGCCTCGGCGATGATTTCCTGCAGCGGTATGATGTTCTTGTACGGACGCGACCGTGCTGGCCGTTCCGTTTCCGGCCGGTCCGCAAGCTCTTCGACACGGGCCATGACACCAACAGTCACTGGTTTCGAGCAAACCGGACAAAGGCCATTATTCTTGATTGTTTCTTTCGGATGCATCCGCGTCTTACAGTCCCGATGACCGTCATAATGATATTTCCCTTCTTCAGGAAAAAACTCGATCGTCGCGGCAAGACCCTTGTCTGCCGGATTTCGCAACGCATTGTAAATCCCGCGGTAACTAAAATCGGTGTCAAAAAGATTGGCCTCACGGCCCAGCTTGGGCGCGGAATGGGCATCAGAATTTGAAACCAAAAGATAGTTATCCAACTGTTTGAGTCTCCAATTCATGAGAGGGTCGGAAGAAAGCCCGGTCTCCACCGCGTAAATGTGATCTTTCAAATCACCAAAGGCCTCCTCCATGCTGTTAAATCCTCCTTTGGATCCCAATGCAGAAAACCATGGTGTCCAGATATGCGCTGGAACAAACAACGACATGGGATGGCTTTCCAATGCAATTTCCAAAAGATCTTTCGAATCAAGACCAAGGATAGGACGTCCATCCGACTTAATATTACCAATAGCTGCCAACTTCAGCTGAATATGTTTTGCAGTTTTAAAGTCCGGCACCCAAATCAAATTATGGACCTTGCGTACTTTTTCATGCCGTTTATAAATATTGGAAATCTCAACCGTCAGAACAAATCGAACCTCCGCCTTGCAGGAGTCAGGGACATGCGCCTGGGTCTTCTGGATGAACTCCTTTTTAAGCTTATAAAACCCCTCCTCGGCAGGCTCCAATTTCTCTTCCAGTTCCGCGAGCCACTTTGGATGCACAAAATCCCCCGTTCCGACGACATTGATCCCTTTGAGCTGGGCCCACAAGTTTAAATGTTCCAGGTCGAGATCTTTACTTGTTGCGCGGGAATAGTGGGAGTGAATATGAAGATCAGCGTAATATTTCATGGCACACACTTTCTTAAACCGAAATCGAATCAACAAGCGGGTGTAAGAGGACACACGCCATTGGAACAGCAAGGATTGACTCCCTCTTGCAAAGCATCCTCTGTCAGCTGTAATTCGTAGGTATTATTATCAAAAGCCGCACGGCAATCATAACCGCTGCCAGGGGAAGGACGGAAACGACACGTATATGTATCCCCATCAGCCAGAATATTAAGAGTCAGATTTGAGTTTATTGCCGCTAAATTTTGTAACGGTCCTCCGGGAGGCCAATAAACATTATTATATTTTTGGTATGTAGTCTCTGCAGCGTAGATTAAATGAAGATTGTTAAGGGCCCGACGTTCTTTAGCAACGGAAACGGAATGAGTGTATTTAGGGATGGCCAGTGCCGTAAGGACTCCAACAATGACGATCACAACCATCAACTCTACTAAAGTAAATCCTCTTTTTTCATATTGATAATTGGCTTGCGCGATTCTTTGAGAACCCATCATCGTTTCATCCTTTACAAGGCCTTAAGGGCTGGTTGGTTCAACCGGGTATTTGTAAACACCAAAATCGTGAACATTCTAAACAACAATACTGACGAGCTTGTTGGGGACGACAATAAATTTTTTAATCTCTTTGCCGTCAATATAAGCCTTGATGCGATCGTCAGACAAAATCATTGCACGCAAGTCCGTTTCAGTGGAATTGGCAGCCACATCAAATTGACCTCGCACCTTACCATTAACCTGGGCAACAATAGTGATGGTGTCCTGTTTTAAAGCATCCTCACTATAAGCCGGCCACAAGGCCTTGGCAACGCTTTGTTTCAATCCCATTCTTTCAAAGAGCTCCTCGCACAGATGCGGGGTGATCGGTGACAATAGAAGTATAATCGTTTCGATAGTTTTATTTATTAACGCAGCGTTGGTGCCTTTATATTTGTCGACGGCATTTGCCAAAATCATGACACTGCTGATGGCGGTGTTAAACTTAAAGCCTTCTTCGAATGACTGGGTAACGTTTTTGATCGCTTTATTGCGTTCAAATTCTAAGGATTTATCTTCCTTTGTTAATTCTGCCACCTCAACTGACTTTAGGCCGGTCTGCACATCAAAACGGACATCGGTCATATTATAAATACGGTTCAAAAATTTCCATGCGCCTTCTAGCCCATTGGAATTCCATTCCAGTTGGTCTTCCGGCGGAGCGGCAAACAGAATGAAAAGGCGCAAAGTGTCCGCCCCATACTCTTTAAGAACCTCGTCCGGATCAACGGTATTTCCGCGCGACTTGGACATAACTTCCCCGTCTTTTAAAACCATTCCTTGTGTCAAAAGACGGTCAAACGGCTCGTCAAATGCGATCAGACCCAGGTCTTTAAAAAACTTTGTGAAGAAACGGGAATACAACAAATGCAAAATAGCGTGTTCGATACCGCCGATGTATTGATCGACGGTCATCCAGTATTTGGCCTCTTCTTTATTAAAGACCTCTTGGTCATTGTGTGCCGAACAGAATCTTAAAAAGTACCAAGAAGAATCAAAGAAGGTCGCCATGGTATCTGTTTCCCGACGGGCTTTCCCCTGGCACTTAGGACAGGAGACATTCACAAATTCTTCACACTTAGCCAAGGGGCTTCCACCTTCTCCCGTGATCTGCACATTTTTGGGAAGCTCGATGGGCAAATCTTTTTCGGGAACAGACACGATGCCGCAACTGTCGCAATAAATCATGGGAATGGGAGCCCCCCAATACCGCTGACGGGAAATGAGCCAATCGCGCAGACGCCATTGAACTGTTGATTGGCCCATGCCGTTTGTGGACATCCATTCAGAAATTTTCTGTTTGGCTTCCACATTCGAAATGCCAACAAATTGTCCGGAATTCACAAGCCGCCCTTCGTCAGCGAAAGCCTCGCGCATGTCATCAGGCTTAATGCCCGGATTCTTCGGATCTTCGATAACCACAATCATTGGAAGGTTATGCTCCCGGGCAAAAAGAAAGTCTCGCTGGTCATGCGTTGGGACTGCCATGATGGCTCCGGTGCCATAATCCATCAATACATAATCTCCGACCCAGATGGGAATCTGCGAACCATTGACGGGATTAATCGCGTAGCTTCCTGTAAAAATACCGTCCTTGCGGTCATCGCCGGACATACGCAGACTCTTACTTAACTTTGCCGTCTTTTCAATAAATGCTTGAACAGCCGCTTCCTGTTGCCGTCCTTTGATCAACTGGGAAACCAGCGGATGTTCCGGTGCTAAAACCACATACGTC
>JAEUSC010000290.1 GCA_016789035.1 Candidatus Omnitrophota bacterium | reverse complement strand
TGTCTCCGTAACGGATCTTGGAGCCATCGATCAACTTTTCTTCTTCCACGACTCCGACGGTAAAACCGGCCAGATCATAATCTTTTCCCTTATACATGCCGGGCATCTCTGCAGTTTCACCACCGATCAGCGCACAGCCTGCCTGACGACACCCCTCTACAACGCCCTTAATGACCTTATCCATCACACGGCGATCCAGCTGTCCGCACGCAAGATAATCCAGAAAGAACAACGGCCTGGCACCAGTGCATAAAACATCGTTCACATTCATAGCCACAAGGTCAATGCCGACCTTGTCATGCTTTCCCAGAAGGTTTGCAATCAATAATTTTGTCCCCACACCGTCGGTCGAAGAAACAAGGACAGGCTTCTTATATTTCTTAATGTCTAACGCATACAGAGCGCCGAACGACCCTGGGCGAGAAATGGCATTGGCGTGAGCTGTCGTCTTCGCCATATGTTTGATGCCATCGACAAATCGGTTGGCCTTATCGATATCAACGCCGCTTTTCTTATAGGTAATACCCTTAGTCATAATAATTTTTCCCGGACATAGCTCATTCCATTTTCGAAAATTTTTGCCCCCTGCCCATATGGAGTTTCCTTTTGAATTCTCGTCCAGGCTGGATATTGGGTGAAATAAAAATATCGCTCCGGATGAGGCATTAATCCCAGGACTTGCCCCGTGCTGTCGCAGATTCCGGCAACGTCATCTGTAGAGCCATTAGGATTTATCGGATACTCGCCTGAATTTCCCATGGCATCACAATAGCGAAACACGATTTGGTTACGCGCCGCCAGAGTTTTAAGAATTTCTGAATCCTTCGGCAGAAATTTCCCTTCCCCGTGAGCAACGGGTAAAGCCATGACCGATGACAATCCTTCTGTCCACGGACTTTTTCCACTCGATTTTAAGTGAACCCATCGTGCCTCAAATTTGGCAGAATCATTACGCGTGAGTGTAACATCCTGACGCGCTTTATCAACAAGCGGGCCAGGCAAGATACCAGCTTTGACCAAGATCTGAAAACCGTTGCAAATACCAAGAATTAATTTCCCCTCCGAAACAAAGTTCCGGATATCCTCAGCCAAATTGATTCGAAGTTCGTTGGCCAAGATTCTTCCCGAGGCAATATCATCTCCATAAGTAAACCCGCCCGGAAGAGCCAAAATATGATAATCCTTAAGCCGACGCGCGCGCGTTACAAGATCACCAATGTGGACCTGATCAACGTGAGCGCCAAAATGTTCAAAGGCATGCGCGGTCTCTTCGTTGCAATTCGTACCTGCGGTGCGCAAAACAAGGACGTTAACGGATTTTGAAAACGGCATGATTAATACTCGCTGATTTTTCTTTGTTTCTTATAAAAATTACGAATGATCTTCACCGCATCTTCAGGTTTATCGACCGTCTGAAAGATATCCATGTCTCTTTTATCGATGCAATGCTCGGCCAAGACCGTATTGCGAAGCCAATCCACTAGCCCCTTCCAATAGGCGCTTCCGAATAAGATCACAGGAAAACGTTCCATCCTCTGTGTCTGGATCAATGTAATACTTTCAAAAAACTCATCCAACGTCCCAAATCCACCCGGAAAAATAACGAACGCTTTGGCATACTTTACAAACATCACTTTTCTCGAGAAGAAGTAATGAAAATTAATTAAATGATTCACGTAAGGGTTCGGCTTTTGTTCAAAAGGAAGGTCAATGTTTAACCCAATTGAAAGCCCCCGAGCCTCAGTGGCGCCTTTGTTACCTGCTTCCATGATGCTCGGTCCACCCCCGGTAATGACTGCATAACCGTCCTGAACCAATAATTTGGCCATTTTTTCAGCGGCATCATAATATTTCTTATTAAGCTCCACACGGGCTGACCCAAAAATACTCACAGCCGGACCAATTTGGGAAAGCTCATCAAACCCTTCCACGAATTCCGCCATGATACGGAACACGCGCCACGGGTTTTCATCTGGTATGGGTGTTTTCTTCAACTTTGCCATAAAAGGTCTTCCTTCGAAAATGAATCAGGTTTCTAATGGTTAAAAGTCCAACGGCTTTTTCCAGATCTCCTTAAGCGCATGAGTATCCGCATGTGCGCAAATTGTTCCATCCAGACCTTTGATTACAACTTCCTGCGCTGACTCCACCTGACCAATCAACGCATAGGAGACGTCTTTCAACAGCGCTTCAAATTTTCTTTGATTCCTTTGTTCAACCTCGACGACAAACCTCGAATTGGATTCCGAAAACATAATTACATCATTACGCCGACGTTTACCGGAATAGATGACTTTGCTTAGATCAACTGAAACTCCCAAACCGCCGCTAAACGCCATTTCAGAAATAGCGACGCCGATACCCCCTTCCGAACAGTCATGGACGGAAGCCGCCAAACCTTTTTTAACTGCCTGACTAAGAGCGTCAAAAACTTCAACCGCTTTAACAAAATTAACCTTAGGAACATCTCTGCCAAGTTCACCCTGAATGTCGTTATAAATGGACCCACCCATCTCATCAAAAGTCTTACCGACGACATAAACATAATTGCCGGCCTTTTTTAGATCCATTGTCACGCAAGCATTCACATCATCGATAATTCCGATGGCCGAAATCAATATCGTTCCCGGGATAGCAATCGACTTGCCGCCTTCAGTGTACTCATTATATAAACTGTCTTTTCCGGAAATAAACGGAGCCCCAAAGGCAACCGATGCTTTGTAACAACCCTGAGCCGCACGGACCAACCCGCCGAGTCGGTCTGGCTTATCGGGATTGCCCCAGCAGAAATTATCCAGAAGTGCTATTTGCTTAAGATTTCCACCGACGGAAATGATCTGACGAATCGCTTCATCAATACATGAGGCCGCCATCCAATAAGGGTCAATCATCCCAAAACGCACATTGATCCCGTTAGAAATCGCAATACCCTGATCCGACCCTAAGCGCGGACGCAGGACCGCTGCGTCTGAAGGTCCATCAAAAGCGACACCGACAAAAGGCTTAATCACACTTCCACCCTGAACTTCGTGATCATAACGACGAACAATCGCTTCTTTGGAGCTCACGTTGTAATGGCCCAAGACACTTTTTAAGGAATTCGTTAAATTCGTGGGGCATGCATACTTTTCAGCCTTTAGCGAGGGGGGCTTATAAATTGCATCCTTAGTAATATTGGGTAACCCGTCATGTAAAAATTTCATGTCCAGATCGCACACCTGACAACCGTCATAATACAGTTCGAGCCATCCTCTTCCCGTAAATTCGCCGATGACAGCGGCCTCGACCTGTTCGCTTGCACATACTTGCATCAGCCGATCAATTTTGTCAGGCGCCACAGACATAACCATGCGTTCCTGCGATTCGGAAATCCAAATTTCCGTATATCTTAAACCTTGATATTTTAAGGGAACTTTTTCTAAGAAAACTTTGGCCCCTAATTTTTCTCCCATTTCTCCAACAGCACTTGATAAACCACCGGCTCCGCAATCGGTGATGGCAGAATACAAACCCTCATCCCGAGCGCGCAATAACACATCACAAACCTTTTTTTCCTCAATAGGATTTCCGATTTGAACAGCGCCGGAAGAAACAGTTTCCGATTCATCGGT
>JAEUSC010000268.1 GCA_016789035.1 Candidatus Omnitrophota bacterium | reverse complement strand
AGGCTTAACGGGTGAAGAGACGTTTGACATTGTTGGTTTAGACAATAATTTAAAAGCCCGTCAGGAAATCACGGTTCGTGCGATTTCAACAGACGGAGGGATGAAGGAATTCAAAACTATTTGCCGAATTGATACGCCTGTCGAAGTTGATTACTACCGCAATGGAGGGATTCTGCAGACTGTATTGCGTAAATTGGCAAAAGTTACTTCATAAAGGATAAAGGCTGGAAGAGGAAGGACTCCTTCTTCTTCCAGCTCAATCGAAGCGAACGGTTGTTTTTTTCAATATATGTGGTTTGAGCAGACCAAAATCAAAACCCTTGAACAATCCTTGATGAACAATATCAAGGACATTCCTTTAGAAATCTTCTCGCAATTACAGTCTGTCAGAAAAATCCCCAATCCATATACCTTTTGTCCCAAATGCGGCAAACCATTTGTTAAAAAGCCGCTCAATTATCTTAAAATCGTTGTTCCTTCCTGTCCCGATCATCATGGATTTTGGATTGATGAGATCAATGCGTTGAAAATCGTTAATTTCTTTCAATCTGGTAAAATCTGCAGGCCCCAGGAAACCCAGCGGATCGCAGGTTTGGCCGTATGGCTTTTGATTGTTGCTTCCTTTGTGGTCATGATGCTCCTGGAACGGCAGGACAAACGGCGCGAAGCTAATTACAAACTGACCTACTCAATGGAGCATATTCAAAACGTCGGTTCAAATTATTGGCCGGCAAGGGATTTTAGCCATTGGAATGCATTTCCCAGCCAACAGAGTGCCATCCTTGACGTCGAAGAATTGGAATATTTTTACACGTGGATGGACGTGATCAACGAAGGGATCGTCAACCGCTTGAATATGAACGATGCGCTGCTGTCTAGACGTCCTGCTCAGGAGTATGTTGAGATCGTTGCCTATTTTTCTGATAAGCAAAACGACGTCATCCGTCGGCTCAGGCAGATGTATCCGCCTGATCGTCTGCAGAAGTTTCATCATCTTGTCATTCAGGCCGCGTCAGACCAGATTGACTTTTATGATGACTTTGCCCGGCAAAAGTTTACAAACCCTTCCTTAAATTTAAAAGACCTGTTAGAGCATCCCAAGCTGAAATCGTGCGATCAACAGCTCTGGGCGGCCTATTATGAATTTCAACGAATTTACCCCAACCGGGATACGGCCACCAATAACGCCATCGAACAACGTCTATGCTGGATGGATTTGATATAATTTTCAGAGATTTGATCCGCCAAGCGCGTTGACATACCCGACGGCTTTAGCTATAATACCCGCCTTAGTAAACCTGATTGTAATGCTTTAGCTGTAACCCGAGTGATCTACTTTAAGGACATCCTATGCCAAAAACCATGTTTGAAAAGATCTGGGAGGACCATTTGGTCCGGGAATCCCAGAATGACACCGCCATTATTTATATTGATCGACATTTAATCCACGAAGTCACCAGTCCTCAGGCTTTTGATGGTCTGCGTTCGACAAAGCGTCAAGTGCGAGCCCCTAAAAAAACCTTCGCGACCATGGACCACAATGTTTCCACCAAAACCAAAGATATCAATAAGGTCGAGGCCACATCCCGAACACAGATGGAAAAATTAACAACGAATTGCAACGAATTTGGAATTACTGTGTACGATTTTTCCCATAAGGATCAGGGGATTGTTCATGCGATAGGCCCTGAGTTAGGAATTACATT
>JAEUSC010000267.1 GCA_016789035.1 Candidatus Omnitrophota bacterium | reverse complement strand
GTCGCATAATTGGCGATGGCCGTACCGCCGGTGTATAACGCGGATGTGAAGGCAACATTCCCGGCAAAACCAAGAGCGTTATTGAATCTTCCATCGTCCAACTTGGACATAAAATTGGACATCTTGGGAGCTAACTGCGTACCCAGCTCTGTCCGGAGCAAAGAAATTCCTGGCATAGCCACAGCATCTGCCCCAATGCGAATCATCTGTTCTGCGTTTAATCCACCATTGTTGTAAGCCGTAGAACCTGCTATTAAACCTGTCGCGACCAAGTTAGCTTTGGCCAAGTTTCCGGTGACATAAACCTTGGCTCCTTCAGCTCCCACTTTGCTGGCCGTCTCACCTAAGGCAGTAAAGGTGCGTGCCACGTTCTGCTTGAAGCCCAATTCCGCACCGTCTTTGGCAGCCATAGCTATTCCCGCTTCTTTAAAAGAGGTCTTAAAGGCTTCAACACCCACCTTACCCAAAACTCTTCCAACACCGCCCAGCCCAGCAACCGTTAAGGCATCAAAAACAGCCGTCGAGGCAACGTCAAAAGTCGCTGCTTTATCTAAACGATCTAGCTTTCCGAAGAATTCACTCGCTTGATCAGAAGCCAGCGGCCCGCCGGCGCCCGCAAAGCGTTTAATATTATTTAAGACGCTGGAATCAGCGCCGATCACCCCTTTATCGGAAATCAAAATGAGGTCGTTGGCCTGCGAATTAGTAAAGAAATTCCTCTCCACATGGAATAATTGTTTTTGCCACGGAAGTACTTTTATAGGCCCATTTTGCTCGGCGACATTGGAATAATCAGCGGCATTCTGTGCACCATTTTTGGCCTGAATGGCTTTTTCTACAACATCTGCGGGAATGGTTCTAAACTTTCCATTTGATTCAACGGGATAGGACAAATCAGATGTCAATCCTAACCACTTGTCTGTTTTAGTGGCGATAGACGCTTTGAAGTTATCCGGATTACTTTGGGCGGACTTAAACCAATCATTATTCGAAACGCTTAAACCTTTTTGGCCATTCGATGTATTGATCATTCGGGACCCCAGAAGATCAACGTCCGCCAGAGAATATTTTCCCTTAACTTCTGTGCCATTCATACTCTTGAATGTTACTTCCTGTAATTTCTCACTTTCCGGTTGCCCTTTCGTTTTAGAGGAAGTCATATCGTCATAGAGCTGAGCGAGGAAGGTTTTCTCTCCGACCTGAGTAAGACTTTCTTTCTTCGCAGTGACAATCCGGCCATTCGCATCCTTACCTTCATTGTTAACAAATTTATCGTAGGGGATTAATCCTGATACATTCTCTCCATCAAGATTCAATGCTCCGAGAACAAAAATACCGTCACGGTTTGTCACCAACTTCGATGTTCCATCGGTGAGAGCTCCTTCTACGGTATCTGCCAGAGCAAGAACAGGTAACCCATTTAATGTTTGAGGAACAAGGAAATTTTCCATTGCAACAACATTATCTTTGGAAACCCAAACACCTTTTGTATTGCCATCCGAGCCTTTGACTCTGACATAAATATCACCATCGCCCTGTGGACTGCCATGCTCTGAGCCTTTTTTAAATGTGACCGATCGTCCGGCCGCAGAAACTCCGTCTTCAAACTTCTCATTGGAGCTGGCCTGGGCGGCCTTAACAGGGTCTACCAACGACTTCAAATAAGGCGTTGTGGGCATAATAACACCTTTTACTGAAGGATCCTCGAGCGAACGGCCTTCAACACCGCCTTGCTTTCTCGTTAAAGAAAAAGCAACTTCGTGTTTTAACCATCCTTCTTGAGCTTCCGGGGCCTTAATACGAAAATCCGACGGCATATCAAATTGAATTCCTTGGTCGCCGATGCCACGATAAATTAAAGCCGCTTCATTACCATTTCTTAAGCGCGCAAGGATTTGATTTTTTGTCATCTCTTGAACGTCTTGCGGAAGAATTTCCACAGCCTTTGTGGCGGGATTGTCTACGGCTTTTCTATCCTTCTTAAATATTTTTTGAAGACCAGCCTCGTCATCAAAAATGGCCAAGCCCGTGGCAGCTTCTAAAACGCGATTTGACATCGGAAGCACAATGCCAAGATTGGACATCTGACCTTCACCAAAAATAAATTGCATACCGCCGCCATTACTGGGAGACAATCCCTCAACGCCTTTGATAGGGGCCGTAAAATAACCCCGGCCTAGCGGATCGACGGTTTTGATTTCTCCGGTTGCTGTAAACGGGGCGCGGCCATTAGCTTTGGACGTCTTCTGGTCTTCAGGAGTGATTGACAAATTCCAAGCCCCAGGGGCCACTAACGACGTTCCCTGTAAGTGCGCCAGGAATGAGGAAACTTTGCTTTTTCCTGAACCGCCAAAAGCTTCGGCAATATTGACCTTACCATTTTCATCAAGTTCTTTTAAGGCCGCCTCATTGCCTTTCAATGACGCTCTCAAAACGTCTTTAAATTGGTCTAAAGAATAATTTTTCCCATACGCATTATTCAAGGCATCGTTAAGTTCTTTTACGGAAACATCTCGTACGCGACTGTTAGAGTAAGCAATATCTCCGGGACCCAGAATAAATGACTTGTTAGTCAAATACCGCAGCATGGCGTTAGTATTGAAACCCCATTTCGTACCGTCTTCATTAATAACAATACCGGCGATCTGTTTGGGATTGCTAAGATACAAACTTGATTCCTGATTTTCAACAACGACTTGATTTTGACCATCTGCATTTTTGAGGGGCTTGCCGTCAGATCCCACCAAAGTCTTTTCGATGCGCTGATTAGCCGGAATGCCTGTGGCTGCTGAAATGGCTTCGTTAGACAACGCATAAACGCTTCCTAATCCGCCGGGAGTAAATGTTAAATTTCCGTTGTAGACTTTGCGTCCCTTGGGATCTTCTGGATTCTGAGCGCCCAGGGCGTAAACCAACCAGGTCGCTTGCTTACCAGCCTTGGCATCTTTCACCATCTGTTCGACATTGGCGCGGTCGGCATCACTGTGGTATCCCGAATCCGACAATATTCCATTGGCCAACTGCGCATTAGCCACGTTGCCCGATATAAACTTCACACCGCCCTTACCGTCTGAGGCAAGAATAGCTCGGGTGGCCGGGGCTGCATTATCACTCTTAGAACCATTAGCATCATTGGAAGCCGGGCTTTGTTTGCTGGTATCAATCGCCCCATAGGCCTTGATAGACGCATCAGCCCAGCGACGGCTACCCTTGGCATAAACAAATTCGGCAGGGACAACTCTTTCGGCTTTGGTTTCACCTGTACTGTCTGTCTTTATATCCTGTTTAAGCCTGGCTGAGGTTGCTATTCCATAAGGAGTGCTTGGATCGCTATAGTTGTTGCGGTCACCTTCAAGCATATATTCGTTTGCCTTAACCGTCTTTACTTCCAGCTCATTGATACGGCCATTGATATCCATAAAGCCTGTCGAATCTTTACTGAACCACCTCATGTAATTAAATTGAAATACGCCTTCGCGTTCCGTACCCAAACCATTGGCACGAGGGACAGAAAGATAGCCGGTCGTTCCGTCGAGAATTTCAGGATTACCTTTAATCACCTGGAAACCGCCGTCTTTGATTTTCGTAAAGAAACGATTATCTTCTGACCGCGTCACCAGAAACGGCTGTGTATTTCCGTTTTCATCTTTAACGCGGTTAATGAACCGGGCCGCATAAAACGTATCGGCGAGGGCTTTGCCTGTTATTTCACCCGTCTCATTATTAAATGACAATCCGCCCAAAGTCGTACTAAAAAATCCGTAGGTACTCACCGGGCTGCCCGGCGTAAAAACTCTAACCCCATTGACCATGGCGCTTGCGGCATCTGGAACAACAGACTCTACTACTGTTGTTGAACCATTAGAATTAGGCTTGAATTGTGAGGCCATTAATTGCAAATCAAATTCAGCAACTGTTTCTCCTTGGCCGTTTTCTCCTAATATCTTAGTGAAGGCTGCATTAGTATTAAGACCTCCTTTGGGTACCGTGGGGGACACATTTTGATTCAATGATTTGTCTGCTGATTGTTTTCCTGTCTTGGCATTTGGTGATGAGCCAGCGCCAGTTTCCTCCCCTTGATTGACCACGATACCGGAGGGCAATCGTCCGATAAGTCTTTGGACATTCCCGTCGCGATCCTTTAACTGCGCAATTCGAAGGACAGGCGTTCCTGTTTCTTCCGTTCCCCAAGACTGGGCTGTAATTTTATGGATCTTGGCGCCGGGGTTTTGCATAAAAACACTACCAATATATTCTTCAAGGGTCATTCCTTTGGCCTTGGCATCAGCCACCTGTTCTGCAGTCAAAAGCGCCTGCGAGCCGCCCTTAAAAATCGGCTCTTTGTCAGACGTACGAATCAGATTCCCGCCGGCGGAACTGACCAATTCTGTT
>JAEUSC010000208.1 GCA_016789035.1 Candidatus Omnitrophota bacterium | reverse complement strand
CGGTCAGATCCTGATACAAACTGAAACGTTGAGAAACATAACCAATGGAACGTTTGATGTCTTCGGGATTTGTATTGACGTCAAAACCTGCCACCTGCGCCGTGCCTGCACTGGGCGCCAGAATGCCGCAGAGCATCCGGATGGTGGTGCTTTTCCCGGCGCCGTTGGCTCCCAGAAAGCCGAAGATCTCGCCATACTTGATCGTAAAATTCACATGATCCACGGCGACATATTTCCCAAAGGATCGGGACAGATCTTTTGCCAGAATGGCCACATTTTCCATAACAATCCTCAAATTTCCCGGGACGCCGAAGGCCTATTCGGTCAGTTGAATGGATACATCACAGGTCACACCCGGACGCAAATACGCCGGCGGTTCCTTAACATCCACTTTCACCGCGAATGTCTGGACAATCCGCTCTTCTTTCGTCTGCACATTGCGCGGAGTAAATTCGGCGTACGAAGACACATAACTCACCTGTCCCTGAAGATCCTGTGACATACCATCTAAATGAATGACCGCCTTTGAACCTATGGAGATCCGGTTAAGGACTTTAAGCGGAACAAAGACGCGCACCCAATACCGGCCCGTGTCTCCGACGACCACAACCGCGGATCCCGCAGGTGCCATTTCACCGGCATCATGAATCTTGACCAGCACAATTCCATCCACAGGGGAGGTGATTAACTGGTCTTCCATCTCCAGGCGCGCATGCTCCACCGCCTGCTGATTGCTTCCGCCGGATTTCAAGAGCGCCGCAAGGCGTTCATAATCCTTCTTTGTTTGGTCATAACGGTCCATCACAGCAATGATGTCACCTTTTTTGACCGGACTTCCTTCATCCACATTTAACTTCACCACCCGGCCGGAACCTTTTGGTCCCAGCAAATGCTCGGTGATCTCAACCATGCCCGAAAAATTTTCCTCACTATGGTTCCAACGACTGCAACCCGGCAGGACCATGAGAGAAATTCCCAAGAATAAACACCAATGTTTGAGTAAGCTCATATCTGCTCCTACTGATGAGGCTCCTTAACGATCTCTGTTAACAAACCCAACGCATGGGCCACATTGATCTGTGCCAATTGATAAGCTGAAAAAGCATCATTTTCCTGCGCCCGGATCGCCGATTTTACAGACCAACTTTGGTACACATCCACCAGACTTCCTGATCCATTTTTATACTTTTGCATGGCGATTTTAAATTGACGGGCCTGGGCCTTGGATTGCCACTTTGCCTTGGTCTGAGACACCTTGGCCGCTTGCATCGCCTCGACGGATTCCAGCAACCGCGCATGGTTGGCGCGTCTGGTGCGCTCTAACTCCCATTGACTTTCTCTGAGCCTGCTTTCCGCTTCTTTAATTTTTTCTGTCCTAAGGCCGCCTTCCCAAAACGGCACAGAAACCTGAAGACCAACCGTATAAGTGTTAGACGCTTCGTCAAAACTCTCGCCGGTGCGGCCGTAATCCGCGAGCGCCGCAATCTGCGGCCATTGCTGGGAACGCTCCACGTTGCGCTGGGCAATATTTAGCGTCACGCGGTCCTGGGCCACTTCGACATCTGCAGGCCGCGCCCAATTGCGTTGCTGAGCCTGATCGACATTGATCCCGAGATCATCAGAAAGATATTCAATGACGGCATCCAAAGGCAGATTAAGAGCGGCGCACAATTCCAGTCGGTCACGGGCCTCCTGCGATTTGGCCTGATGATATTGCGCGTAACTGCGGGCCAGATTGACTTGGACATCCTCCCAATCCGACTGAGAAATGACCCCTTGTCTAAAAGACGTTTTGGCGGCCAGAAAATTTTGATAAACGAAGGCTAATTCCGCTCGCCGCGACTTGAAATCGGCGTCGGACTGCCGCGCATTAATAAACAATATCGCAACCAGTGCCAGAACATCGCTCTGAACTTTCCTGGCTTCGGACACCGAAAGCTGTTTTCCATGAGCAGCTTGCTCCATACGTGAGATAGCGCTAGGATCCAACAATGCCTGAGTCAGCCGCACCCGCGCGTCCACGGAATTAAACGGTCCCACATGTGGATCACCGGGAAGCGCAATCCCCTGCCCGCGCAAATCTCTGGTCTGCCGGCCTGCGTTGAGAATTCCGTGCACTTGCGGCAGCAATCCGGCCCTCGATTGTCCAACCCGGGACAACGCCTGCTGCACACGTTCATCGGCCATCAAGACATCGGCATGACGCTCCTGACCGATCTTTAAGGCCTTACGCAAACTTAATTTAATGACAGACGGACCTTCGGCATAGGCGGGTATGATCGCGAAGAATATCGACAGAATCACAAGGAGTCTAACGGCGAGACATCTCATAGCGAATTTTTTCCCGAAGACAGCGATTGTCCAATCTTTTCCAATATTTTTGCCATGGCCCGAATTTCCGAGCCATCCAGAACAACCAAAACATCCATCCACCGCTCCCCCACCGCTTTTTGAAATTGGGCGATGAGAGACTTTCCTTCCTTGGTTAACGACACCAGAACCTGACGCCGGTCTTCCGGGTTTTCATGACGAGCGACATACTGTGCCGCCACCAAGCGGTCAATGATTCCCGACATGGTGGGCATGCTGACCCCCATTTTGTCGGCCATTTTTTGCATGGTACTCTGGCCCTGGGAATGGATAGCAATCAAAACAAAAAATTGGGTGTGGGTCAAATTCTGGGCAGAAAGAAATCCCATATGGACCCCTTGAATGACACTGGGGAGGATTTGGGCGATCAGCCGGCTTAGCTCTTGACGTGTGATCTCTGGCATAGGCTCCTTATTTATTTAGCACTAGCTAAATAATAGCATGAGCAAAATACATGTCAAGTCCCACCTGTTCAACCGCGGGAGGTGGTTGATCCTGTTCACCCTACGCGGTTGAACAGGTCCTTAAAAAAAAGACCCTGAGCTAAAAACTCAGGGTCTGATTACTCTATATATACAACAATCGGAGTTACGCCGCCTTCGGCTTGCTGCGATGTCCTGCGCCAAAACCACCCGGACGACGCGGCTTAAAACCGCCGCCACCCGGCCGACCGCTGCCGCCACCGCTGCTTGAGCGATATCCGCCGCGAAAACCGCCGCCTCTGCGGGGCTGAAACGCGGGCTTGGACGATTTGATAAATTCCTCCACTGGAACTTGCGGATGCTGCGAGATCGGGATCGCAACCTTAACCAGCGCTTCAATCGTGCGGACTTCATCCTTTTGGTCCGGGGTCGCGAACGAAATCGCATGCCCCTGATGTCCGGCACGACCGGTGCGGCCGATGCGGTGCACGTAGTTATCGGCATCATCAGGAAGATCGTAGTTGATGACAAGCTCAATCCCTGTCACATCGATCCCTCGGGACGCGATATCGGTCGCCACCAGGATGCGGTATTTGCCGCGCTTGAAACCTTCCAGAGCCTCTTTGCGTTCGTTAAGCGAACGGTCGGAATGAATTTCAGCCGAACGATGACCCAACTGACGCAGTGCGCGTGAAATCTTTCTCGCCCCAAATTTCGTGCGGGAAAAAATCAAAACAGAACCTTTGTACTGTTCTAAAACCTTTTGAAGAAGCGTGTTCTTCATTTCCTTCTTAACCACGAAAAGCTCTTGCGTGACACGCTCGGAGGTCGTTCCCGGAGGGGCCACTTCAATGTGCGTCGGCATCTTCATGTGGCTGGTCGCGATCGAAATGATTTCCTTAGGCATGGTCGCCGAGAAAAGCATGGTCTGACGGTATTCAACCGGCGCAACACAGGACATAATCGTCTTGATTTGCGGCGCAAAACCCATGTCGAGCATGCGGTCGGCTTCATCCAACACCAAGATTGTGACATCCCCGATATGGATATGATGCTGCTGCATGTGATCAATCAAACGGCCCGGTGTGGCGATAATGATGCGCGGGTTTTTCTGCAGCTCAATAATCTGACGGCGGATCGGTTCGCCACCGATCAAGACCGCAGTCTTCATGTTCATGGCTTGACCGACTTTGAAAAACTCTTCGTTGACTTGGATGGCCAGCTCGCGGGTGGGAAGCAAAACAAGCGCGCGGCCCTGGACTTGCGCGAGACGCTGAAGGATGGGGATCCCAAATGCGATGGTCTTTCCCGTTCCAGTCTGCGCGATCCCGACAATGTCTTCCCCAGCGAGTGCCGGCGGAATCGCCTTTTGCTGGATTAACGTCGGTGTTGTGTATTTGATTTTGTCTAATCTTTCCAGGATTTTTGGAGCAATCCCGAGCTCATAGAAAGTAGCGGTTGACTGAGTCATGGCTTCTTTTCCTTATGATAATGGCCCATGCGGATAAAACCGCGGTACCTCTTAGCCACGCTCAATATGTTCGCCCTTCGAAGCATGGCTCGGTTTCTGATTCACTTATTGCATATCATGGATTCTACCGGGAAGGGACTACAAAGGAACATCAAACGGCAGGATCAATCAGTTGCAAAAGGATAACACAATTTCCCAAGAAAGCTAACTTTATTTCTAAATCGATGGATTTTCTCGAGGGCGGATTTTTAGAACGATGACCCGGGCTTGGTCAAAAACTCGGTTTCCTCGCGGGTTGATGTCCTTCCCAGAATCTTGTTGCGGTGCGGGAAACGCCCGAAACGCGCGATGATGTCCCGGTGCTGGCGCATGTAATTGAGGTTGTATTCGAAATAGGACGTATTGGGCGAGCCCTTCTCTTTCGATTCTTTGACAAGATTCTCGAAACTCCGCACGCCCTCTTCCTGGACGCTGAGCACTTCCGAATGCATGAACGGCATATACAAAAACACGCGTTCAATGAATTGAAGATCTTTGTCTTTGCCGTCTGTGATGGATGCTTGAGTCAACTCAAGGGCGAGTTGATCGGTTGTGAAAGCCTGCGGCGTGTTTCGAAACATGCTTCGGGAAAACTGATCGAAGATAAGAATCAGCGCGAGGCGTCCCTGGGCCGTCTCTTCCCAATCCTTGTACCCGCCCGCCTTGGCCTTTTCGTAATCGGCCAGAAATTTGGTTCGGATTTCCTCATCAAACGCCCGTCCGCCGTTAAACCACAACTTGGCCGGCGGCGCCTTTTTGTCGATCGGCGTCGCGTCGGTTAAGGAGTGGAACCAGAATTGGAGAATAGATTTGATTGATGCCATATCACTTTATTTTCTGATCAATCCGGAAATATTCTTTGGCCTGTTCATACGTAAGATTGGTATCCATATAACCCGTTTGA
>JAEUSC010000190.1 GCA_016789035.1 Candidatus Omnitrophota bacterium | reverse complement strand
TACAGGTCTGCTTATTGTTGTTGCAATTCATTTCATGAATGTATTAAAAAATACAACAAACGAATGGTTAGGTTTTATCGGTGGCGTGTTAGCAATTCTAGGAGTGTTAATGTTAGCTGCAGATAAAGGCGCATTATGTCTCACCATGAGTGCTATAGATACTTTACCTGAAGATGAATTTGTAAAAATGATGCCCGGTTTGCTCGCCATGTTTGGGAAAGAAGGATGGTTAATCTTAATTTGGGGACTCCTTTTATTGCCCATGGGTTTTATTATTCAAGCAGTAGGTTTACTCAAGTCCAGGAGTCTCGCTACATGGCAAAGCATTTTATTTTTGATCGGTGTACTTTTCATTGGAACTCCTGACGGTGTTGAAATCATCAATTTAACAGCTGCAGTTTTAATGGCGATTGCCCTTATACCGTATGGGTTACAACTTATCAAGCAAAAGGATGGCAGATAACTGCCGCTAAATGAAAACAAACAACCATTTTAAGGACGGTTAAAAACTATGAAAATAAAATTGATGATTACTGCTTTACTTTTTGTTGGCATCACAACCAACATATTTACACAAAAAATAGATTTCTCAAGCTATTTAGCTTCCGGCGGGCGGGTACATACATCTACTCCTTCTGTTGTGGATAAGAATGGAAATATATTTGTTGCCGGTGGCACAAGGGACGGGCTAAAGGTAACAAACGATGCTTTTCAAAAAATTTATAATGGGCATACTAAAGATGATGTGGCCGGAGGTGATGCATTTCTAATGAAATTGTCACCGAATGGAGAAATGATTTACTCAACTTATATTGGCGGTTCGGGGTCAGAGTTCTATTGTTTACAAATTACTCTTGATGATTTTGGAAATGTTTATGTTGGCTTTACAACAGATTCGCCGGATTTGCCGGTTTCAAATAATGCTTATCACAAAACAAAAAAGGGGGACAATGATCATTACATAATAAAATTCAGTAATGATTGCAACTATATTGCTTCCACTTATTTCGGAGGTTCAGGTTCTGATCACTGGACAAGACTAGCATTTCATGATAATACCTTGTATTTATTTGGAAAAACCAAGTCGCTCGATTTCCCCACAACACCAAAAGCTATTCAAAAAGAGTATGATAATTCTGCACCACCTGATAGCAATAATCGTTACTTAGTTGGGGACATTACAATTACTGCTTTATCATTGAGTCTTGATAAAGTTTTATATTCTACATATTTAGGTGGAAAATCCTTGGACTATATTCGATCATGCTCCTTCGATTTAAATGGGAAAATTATTCTAGTTGGTGCAACTCACTCTGATAATTATCCTGTAACAAAGGATGCATATCAAAAATCTATGAGTGGAAAACAGGATGGTTTTTTTACCATCATCAATAATAATCTCTCGAAGATTTACTATTCGACTTTTATCGGCGGTGACTCAACAGATCAAGTCAATTCAATAATTGTTGAAGATGCAAATAATATTAGTCTCACCGGTCAAACAAAGTCACCTAATTTTCCAGTAACATTAGATGCTTTAAATGGGAAATATTTTGGGGGAAATTCTGATGGTTTTATCATGAAATTTAATTTGGAATCGAATAAGCCCCTATATTCATCTTTCATCGGCGGTTCAAAAACAGATTGGCTTAATTATGTTGCAAAAACCGATAAGCAAAAATATCTGTTAGTTGGCAGCACCGTATCAAAAGATTTTCCGGTTACTAAAGATGCGCTATACCCATCCATCGATGGCGGAATGGATTGGGTGATATTACTACTGGACAAAACTATGAAGAATATTGAATATTCTTCATACGGAGGAGGATCAAAACAGCGAATTATGGATCCAACCGTCAACTATGTCAAAGGTAGTAAGTTGGTAATATCATCCATGTGTATTTCTCCGGATTTCCCTGTAACATTGAAATATGTTGAACCGGATAGCACTTGGACGAATTGTATATGGAAGCTTGATCTGAACACTAATTAAAAAAAATACTTTACAGAAATGTTTTTGGTCTTTGGGACTTTTAATAAAGGAAATTAGAGAATGACAGCATTAGTGGTTGGGGCAAATGGCGCTACCGGGCGTGAACTGGTAAGAGAGTTATTGAACCGAAATGTAAAGGTTAAAATCATTGTCCGGGGGACAGAAAAAATACCTAATGAGATAAGAACACATCAGAACTTGACTATAATAGAAGCTAGTATTCTTCATTTGAATGAAAATGAGTTGTTGTATTACATAAAGGATTGTGATGCGGTCGCATCGTGTTTGGGACACAACTTAAGTTTAAAGGGTATTTTTGGAAATCCTAAAATGCTTGTTACAGATGCTGTGAAAAAATTGTGTAATGCAATAAAAGAGAACAACCCTACTAAACCTGTAAAATTTGTTTTAATGAATACTACAGCTGTTAACAATAAAGATATTAGTGAAAAACTAGCGTTTCTTGAGAAATCAGTTTTTTCTCTTCTACGAAATGTGTTACCTCCGCAACTAGATAATGAACACGCGGCAGCATATTTGAGAAAAGACATTGGCCGTAACAATAAAATTATAGAGTGGTCTATTGTTCGACCGGATACGCTAATAAATGAAACTACTGTATCCGAATACAGTGTATTTCCTTCACCCATCCGAAGCCCGATTTTCGATGCCGGTAAAACCAGTAGAATTAATGTCGGGCATTTTATGGCTGAATTAATAAC
>JAEUSC010000143.1 GCA_016789035.1 Candidatus Omnitrophota bacterium | reverse complement strand
AACGTCATGTTTAAAGCTCTCCTGGATGGATTTGGAGATCTTGTTTTTCCCTATAATTGCATTCTGTGCAGCCGTTATGTCCCAGACAAAACCCTCCCCCAGCTTTGTTCGACGTGCCTTTCTGCGATAGAATTCAACAGGCCGCCCTTTTGTCTGAAATGTTCCCGCCATTTACCTGTCTTTACCCCCCAAGGACTGTGCCGGACGTGCTTAAAGTATCCCATCGTCTTTGATGAAGCGTGGGGAATGGTTTCCTATTCCCCGGAAGTGCAGCAATTGCTTCATTTGTTCAAATTTCATCAAAAGACCTTGGTACGCCACATCTTTGGGTACTTAGTCAAAGAATTTCTCAGGCAATATCCGCTTCCGTTATCGTCCTATGATTGTCTTATGCCCATTCCCCTTTACCCCGTGCGGTTGCGCGAACGGGGTTATAACCAGTCGTTGATGATTGCCCAAATCATTCAGAATTTCTACAGCCTCAATGTCTTAGAAAAGACCCTCTTACGTGTAAAGCCAACGCAACCGCAATCCATTTTAGGGCAAAAAGAACGCTGGACAAACGTGATAGGGGCTTTTAAAATGAGTCCCAATTTTAGCATTAAAGATAAATCTGTACTGCTGGTGGACGATTTGTTAACAACCGGGGCAACAGCGTCGCAAGCGGCCCAAACACTCAAAGAGGCTGGGGCCAAACGGGTCGGTTTGTTCGTTATTGCATTAGCAGAGTAACCCAACGGCCATTATTCAGCACATCATATTTAAACGCAACGAATAGGATCCAAGAACACCGCCCATTTCCCTTATGCGAATCCTGCGCAATTACATCCTGGCTGAATGCCTGCTGCCCTTTGCGATTTCGATCAGCGTTTTAACATGTGTCTTTCTCCTAGGTTATCTTCCCCAGCTCGCTGATAAAGTGATTAACCGAGGGGTCAGCTTGTCGGCCGTCGGACAAGTCTTTCTTTATTATATTCCTCTGCTTTTGGCTTATACGCTTCCCATTTCCTGTTTAACAACAGTGATCTTGACATTCGGCCGGCTTTCCGCCGACAACGAAATCCTGGCCATGCGCGCCAGCGGGATTTATCTGCGCCAGATTATTGCACCGCTTATTATGGTTGGGCTTATGCTGTCCGCAGTGATGTTTTTGATTAATGACCGCATCATTCCTAAGGCGTACAATGAGCAAATCCGTTTGCTCAAGAACACCGGATTTCAAAATCCCAGCGCGCTTCTGGAGGCCGGAGCATTTATCAACGCCTTTGACGGCTATATCATTTTCATCTACAAAATTGACGGCAATAAGCTGCATAACATCCGTATTTATCAGCCGCAGCCCGGCAAACCCACCCGGACCATCATTGCCCAGGAAGGAGAGTTTGCCTCTTCTCCCACGAATGATATTATCAAATTGAAACTGGTCAACGGCACCTCAGATGAAATCGACTTTAAGAATCCCAATAATTTTTATAAACTCAATTTCGAAACCTCATTTATCACCTTGGATATTTCAAAAACCAAAAAAAAGTCAGACAAAAAGCCCAAAGCCATGGGCCTGATGGAACTCAAACAAAAAATGAGAGAACTGCAGCCGTTGAATGTTGACATATCTCCTCTTGAGACAGAATACTACCGAAAAATTACCTGGGCCTTTACCCCGATTCTTTTTGTCCTCCTGGGATTTCCGATGGCCATCATTACGCACCGTCGGGAGAAAACTGCCAATTTGCTCTACGCGTTACTTTTTGCCGCGCCTTATTTTTTATTGTCATTAGGAGCTCAGGCATTAGCCGGGCAAAATTTGGCTCCTGTATCGTGGGTCATGTGGGCCCCAAACATTGTCGCAGCGATTGTTGTGGGATTTTTGAATATCCGGATGTGTTTAAAGTAAACGATCCGTCTTGATGTGAGAAACGAAGCAACAGCCGTCTTGCACGGCTTCACAGCGACGTTTAATCCGGAAACAGATAAAAAGAACGTAAGGCGAAAGACGATTAATGCGCATCATTGACCGCTATATCACAAGCTCCATTGCGACCATTTTCATTGCTATGATCCTGGTCTTTTGCTTTCTTTATGTTCTGGTCGATGTCTTCAGCCAGATGGAAGACTTTATTGAGAAACAGGTCGCTCTGAACACCATCATCCATTATTACCTGTCGTTTCTACCGATCATTCTTACGAATACGTCTCCCATGGCAGCATTGATTGCGACCCTATTTACTTATAGCCAGCTCAATGGTAACAATGAAATCATTGCGCTTCGCGCCAGCGGTATGAATTTCTGGAAACTCACCCGGCCGGCACTGTGTTTCGCACTCATCGTTTCGGCCATGATGTTCTTAATCAATGAGCGGTTCGTACCGAAATCCACGATTGTTTCCCAAGAAATCCGTAACACGCAGATCAAGGCCTCTGTCGAGGACAAAAACAAAAACGCCAAGGCGTCCATTAAAAACCTAACTTTTTATGGACTTAAAAACCGTTTGTACTTTATTGATGATTTCAACCCTAATACCTACGAAATCACCGGTGTTACGATTGTTGGACAGGACACCAATCAAAACATCAAAGAGAAAATCGTGGCCTTCAAAGGCATTTGGACGGGGATCGCGTGGAAATTCTTTCAAGTTCAGATCACGTCTTATGATTCCATGAAGCCGAATGTTCCGGGCGAAATCAAAACGTTCCCGGAAAAACTCATGGACATCAAAGAAACGCCGCAGGATTTCCTCAAGCAACGCACCGAAGTCTCGGCCATGAATCTGCGCCAGCTCAACAACTACATTCAGCGCTTTTCAACAAGCGGCGCGTCCCGCGCGATCAATAATCTCGAAGTGGATTTTCATCAAAAGATTGCCTTTCCTTTTGGCAACCTCGCTATTGTCCTGCTTGGGCTGCCTTTTGCCCTTATGACCGGCCGGCGAAAGGCCGTCACCTTCACCTCCATCGGGATTGCAATGACAATCGGATTTCTTTTTTATGTTTTTAACGCCGTTGGCCTAGCGCTAGGCAAGGGCGGGGCCATCCCTCCCATTTTGGCCGCCTGGATGGCACCGGTGATCTTTTTTGCCGCCGCCGGAATTTTCATCAAAACAAAATTTTAACGCGTCATGACCGATACCTCATTTGCAAGCCGAGAGTTTCCGGAACCTATCATCCAGACAACAGGCGAAGCCACAGGTTTTATAACCTTCCCTAATACTCAAGACAAACCAATCACAGTCATTGCCACAGATTCTATCCGAAAGACGTTTGACAGCGTCTGCATCCAACAGGCGATTAACTCGCGTACGGCCCCGGGGGTGACAGACCTTATTCTGAACCCGGATGCCCATCGCGGTTACGGGGCCCCCGTCGGGTGTGTTATGGTTTCCCCCACACATATTTACCCAGGTCCAGTGGGAGTGGACATCAAATGTTCGATGAGTCTATTGCAGCTGGATCTTCCAGCGCAGGGCGTTAACGACCCAAAAATCCGCCGCTCTTTAATTCACGCCATTTTGGAACGGACACCGACAGGAGCAGGCCAAGGACAAAGGTCTGTCGCAAAATCCAGAAGGGTCGACAAACAACTGGGTCGGCGAGTCGCTATTGAAGGCGCTTCCCCGTTTGTCTGTCGTCAATTGGGAATCCCCGTCCACTGGGCGCAGCGCTGCGAAGATGCGTTTCATACCGGACATGACGAATCCTCCGATTCGCTGGGTGCAAGGCTTGATTACCTGATTGATTCCGGATCTTTTGAAAATTTCGAACGCAAAATCACGCAATTGGGTTCTTATGGAGGCGGGAATCATTTTGGCGAGTGTGAAACCGTGGAGGTGGAAAATAATCCGCGGGCCGAAAGAGCCGCGAAGATTTTCGGACTTAAAAATAATCATACGGCTTTTCTTTCGCATTGCGGCTCGCGGGGGTTCGGCTATCATTTGGCCCAACAGCAATTCCGGCGGCTACAAACAAAATTTAAAAAGAAAAGCATCCCTTTGCCCGGTGATGACCGGGAACTCGTGTATGCTCCTCTAGGCACTCCGGAGGCCAACGATTACTTGGATGACATGGCTTTAGGCGCCAATTTTGCCACCGTCAACCATCTTTTAATCAATGCCCTCATTTTGGAGGCGTTTGATGAAGTGATTCCTGGAGTCAAAGGCGATCTTGTCTATTTCATCAGCCATAATATTGCCCGATGGGAAATGGTGAATAACAAGATGGCATGGGTCCACCGAAAAGGCGCAACCCGTGCATTCCCTGCCGGCCATGCGTCTTTGGTCGACACGCCGTTTTATGAGACCGGCCACCCCATTCTTCTTCCAGGCAATCCGCAGGACGGTTCCGTGGTTATGATGGCAGACCCCGGTGCCAAACTGAGCTGTTACAGCGTCAATCATGGGGCCGGCCGAGCTCTCGGACGACGGCAGGCCATGCGCACGTTAGACCAAAGAAGTGTGAATGAAAGTTTTACGGCACACGACATTCTGACAAACTGCCGCAACTATCCGCTGGATGAAGCGCCTGCCTCTTATAAAGATTTTGGGGAGGTTTTACGGTCCGTGAAAAGTGCCGGACTGGCCAGTTCTGTGGCAAAATTAAAAGCCCGATTTGTCATTAAGGATGAAGACAAAAGCCTGCGGGGCGCGGCATAAAAACCCACCGCTTTACCGGAACGTCAGCATACAACATTAAACAATCTTTCGTAGAGCATCAATCCACCGCTTTTGACCATCTGACATGCTCATCTGCCACCAAAGGGCGTCCGACACATCAATCAAAGAATACAGCTTTTGACTGTACTGCAGAAAGTCTCCAAACGGCTCGATCCCAAGCGCGATAAACGCCTGGACCATCAAAAGAAGCATTCGATTTAGCGACGCCAATCTTAATTTTTCAAAATTTATCATACATCCGTCACTTAAAAGCTCCACTGTTTTGCCGCGACGTTCGTCGATCTCACGGCTTGATTTGGCAAATACGTCTTTCCGGCCTGAAAGGTAATAAAAAAGCGGGATCATGACGAGTGCCGCACACTCCATCGGCTTGTTTGGAAACGTTCGAAATGCCGTGTACTGACAGATCATCTGAGTTGGATGAACCATCTCCTCTTGACTCATTTCAACAACACCCCGTTGATTAAGCTGGCAGTAGTTCTTTTGGATATCAAGCAGGAAATCGTAATCGATCCGGCGTCCATCTAGCCAGCCAACCCTGTTCAACATTTCGATAGGCTGCAATTTCCTAATCCATTTGGTATCGACAAAGGCCTCAAAAGCTGAGACAAGCCGGTCGGATGAAACTATCCCGTTGGCACTGTACCACTGAATGCCCTGCATT
>JAEUSC010000122.1 GCA_016789035.1 Candidatus Omnitrophota bacterium | reverse complement strand
AAACGCTGTCTTCCTGCAAAAGAACGGATTGTTTGGACATGCCGTTCGGCATAATCGATAATCTGCGGTTCAAAGGCCAAGATCGCACCTGTCACGGACATAACGATAATAAACCCGCCAACGATAATGCCACAGATCAAATGAAACCAGAAAATGACCTCACGCAATTTCATCACATCTCCGCCCATTGACGCAAAAGATTATGATAAACGCCGGTCAATTGAACCGAATATGCGTTCTGAGGATGATCATGACTGATGCGCTGAATTGCAGAATCCAGATCAAACAAAATGGAACGCTGGCCGTCATCACGAATCATACTTTGCATCCAAAAAAAAGAACAGATGCGATCGCCCCGAGTCACCGGCGTCACATGATGAAGACTGGTCGAGGGATAAAGAATCATGTGACCTGCCGGCAACTTCACGCTTTTGACGCCATAAGTATCTTCGATACACAACTCTCCGCCGTCATATTCTTCGGGACCGGTGAAAAACAGTGTCGCAGAAAGATCGGTCCGGAGGCGATGCGGCGTTCCTGTTACCTGACGGATGGCATTATCCACATGCGTCCCGAAAGACTGCCCGCCCGCGTACCGGTTAAAAAGCGGAGGAAAAACCTTGAGCGGCAGTGCAGCCGAAAGAAAGAGCGGATTTTTTCCCAGGGCAGCGAGGATCATATCCCCCACCTGGCGCGCCGCCGGGTGATCTTCCGGGACCTGCATATTGTCCTTGGCCTTGGAGGATTGGTGGCCGGCCGTTACCCTGCCGTCCACCCAGGCCGATTCACTTAATATTTTTCTAGCTTCGAGAACTTGTTGAGATGTTAATACATTCGGAATACTAAGCAACATAACTCGCTCCTTAAAATTTAAACTCGGTCGTCAATGTAGCCGAACGTCCCGCCCCAGGAATGAAATGACCACCACCGACGGTTGCAATGTACTCAAGATCACCAACGTTATAAATATTCAGCCTCATTGTCATATTTTTATTGACCTTGTATGCGGCCATCAGATCACCAGTCAGATAATTTGGCGCCCTACGATTATTTGCGTTACTCGAATAACGGTCTCCTACAAATTGCAAACCGCCGCCGATTTCAAAATTGGCCGGCAATGCGTACACGTTCCACAAGCTAAAGGTATTCTGCGGGGTGTTACTTAATTCATTTCCGACTTCAGAGGCATTCGCCGATTTTGTGATCTCACTAAGCAGCAGTGTATATCCCATAAAGGCATTCCATCGCTCCGTAAGATGACCCGTCAAGCCAAGTTCCAAGCCCTGAACATGCTGTTTACCTTCCAAGGCAATGATGTCGTTCGGATTGTTCGTATCCTCGGTACGCGCGTTAGTCTTATCTGTCCTGAAAATCGCCGCATTAAAAGCTAAACGTTCCTCGGCTAAATCCCATTTGGTGCCCAGTTCATAGGTACGACTCTCTTCGGGATCCACAGCAAAGTTATTTGTTGCCGTGGCTGTTGTACTTAAGGCCAGCCCTTCAGCAGATGGATTAAAGGCCGTTCCGTAGGCCAGATAAATGCTACCGGTTTCTTGAGGTTTAAAAACCAGGCCGGATCGCCAGCTCAAGGTACGATCAATCCGCCCGAGATCGGTGGTAACGGCACCATTGGTTGCAATGCTGGAGTAATCCACATTGAAATAGTCCCACCGCAGGCCGCCCGTGACTTCCCATTGGTCATTGATCTTGGCGGTATCAAACGCATAAAGGGCAACGGAATTAGCAGCGGTCTCGTTGCGCGATCCATCACGTTGAATGTTTTCCAGGTAAGGATCGTCTGTGTTTGGATCATAAAGACTGGTACTTGCAGAGTCAGCCCCCGTTTTTACACGGTTATAACTCACATCCGTTTCCCTAGAAATTTCAATCCCTGGGACCAGCGCATGCTCTAAACCCACGGCCTGAATTTTAAAAGTAACATCT